>JAJRXD010000033.1 GCA_024276465.1 Deltaproteobacteria bacterium | reverse complement strand
TGGGCATTGGGTCGGACCAAGCTAACCTATTGAATTAATATTGTTTTCATCCCAAAAATACATATTTTCAGCGCTTACAGAGCCCTTTTTATGGGCAAAATGAGGGCTGTAAGAAACTTGCATTTCCCTGAGTATGTATTTTTCATCTTCTTTTTGTATCTTCCTGCCCTGACACGGATACCCTAATTCTTTCTTTGTCTCTTCCACAAATACTTTACTGCCAACAGCTATACTATCTGTCCAATAAGCTTCGCGCTTGTCATTTTTCTTTGCGAGCGCTTCTGAGACCCATTGCCTATGATTCTCCTGTAGCTGCTTCAGTTCTTGAATCCCGCATAACTGCATCAACCCTTTTAGATCGATCAGGGTAAATCGCTGTGAGGGGTTTTGTATTTCGTTATAACCGCCCTGTCTCCATTGCGATGGATGCTGAACTGCTCCAGCCCGAACCATATTAAGATCAATATAGACCAGGCAACACAACAGATGGCTGTCAGCCTCAATTGCAGTTGCATGATATCGATCTTCCCAGAATGCTCCTTTGCGTTTTTTTCTTATATTGAATTCCTGAGCTGTTCTTCCGGCTATCAACTGCAAACTTCCAGGAATCACTCTATCGCCAGTGTCCTTTATCAGCAGATGAATATGGTTAGAAGTTACTGTGTAATTTAATATGCATAGACCAAAACGTTTTTTAGCTTCAAACAGCCAGTGAAGCCAACGCTGTCGATCCCTGGAAAATTTTAAAAGGAATTCCTGTTTGTGGCATCTGTGTGTGATATGCCAAACACAGTTTGGAATATAATGTCTGCTTGCTCGTGCCATCCTTTGTGTAATCCTTGCAACGTCCTTTTTAGCACCAAAAACAGCCTTCTAAGCCCAAAAACAGCCTTTTTTTTCAGTCTTTGTTAAGTTTT
This sequence comes from Deltaproteobacteria bacterium, assembly GCA_024276465.1. Lineage (GTDB taxonomy): Bacteria > Desulfobacterota > WTBG01 > CAIYCZ01 > CAIRTM01 > JAJRXD01. Next base: position 6,730 of record JAJRXD010000033.1, on the reverse strand, counting down.
TACAACCACTTGTTTTGGTCCGACCCCATTTGTTGCGTACCTACGCAAAAGCTGGCTTAAAAGGCAAACTGTCTGTCCAGGCTTCGGTACTGTATTGCCTCTGAAATGTGATCAGATCTGATATGTTCTGCCTTGTCAAGATCTGCTATAGTGCGGGCGACTTTCAGTATACGGGTATATGCCCTGGCTGACAGCCCCAGCTTATCTATTGCCTTTTCAAGGAGGCGGTGGGAGTCGGCATTAACGCGGCAGTGAGCCCTGATCTGCCTGGTGCTCATCTGGGCATTACAGTGTGTTTTTGAACGTAAAAAGCGTTTCTGCTGAATACAGTGCGCCTGGTCCACACGATCCTGAATTGAGGATGAAGGCTCTGAAATTGTTTTCTGGGAGAGCTCTTTATAGCTGAGTGGTGGAACTTCAATATGGATGTCAATACGGTCAAGAAGGGGACCTGAAATTTTAGACATGTAGCGCATAATCTGAACAGGAGTACAGGTGCACTCATGCTTTGGATCAGAAAAGTATCCGCATGGGCATGGGTTCATAGCTGCAACGAGCATAAATTGTGAAGGATAGGAAATGGAAGTTACTGCGCGGGATATAGTGACTTTCCCATCCTCAAGTGGCTGGCGCATAACCTCCAGAGCATTTTTTTAAACTCTGGAAGCTCATCAAGGAAAAGGACTCCATTATGGGCCAGGCTGACTTCACCAGGCCTGGGGATTGTCCCGCCTCCTATGAGGCCTGCATCTGATATTGTATGATGCGGGGAGCGGAACGGACGGTTTGCAATAAGCGCACTGCCAGGCTTAAAAGACCCTGCCACACTGTGAATTTTTGTTGTTTCAATTGCCTCCTCAAAGGTCAATCTGGGAAGAATCGAGGGGATCCGTTTTGCCAGCATGGTCTTGCCGGCACCCGGTGGACCCATCATTAGAAGATTATGCCCCCCGGCTGCGGCTATTTCAATGGCTCTTTTTGCATGCTCCTGTCCCTTAACATCTGAGAAGTCTATTGAGAGATCAAGAAGACAGCTAAATATTTCATCAATGTTTACTTTTAATGGCTGGATATCTGTGGTTCCGTTCAGAAATTCCACAACCTGCGACAAAGTATCAACACCAATAACCTTAAGCCCCTCAACAATAGCAGCCTCCGGTGCATTTTGTTTTGGCAGAATTATTCCCGCCATATTTTTTTCCTTACATGCAGCAGCAATAGGAAGTACTCCACGAACAGGTTTTACTCTTCCGTCAAGAGCAAGCTCGCCAAGAAGCACATATTCTCTGATGAAATTATTTGTCTTAATATCTTTGTTTGCGGCAAGTATACCGGCGGCAATTGGAAGATCAAAGGAAGAGCCTTCTTTTTTGATATCAGCAGGAGCAAGGTTAACAGTTATGCGCTTTCCCGGGAAACTGTAGCCCATATTTTTTATGGCAGATTTAACCCTGTCCTTGCTCTCTTTTACTGCACCATCCGGCAGACCCACTGTTGAAAAATATGGAAGTCCCTGAGAGATGTCGACCTCTACCTCTAAAAGATAAGCATCTATTCCGAAGTTTGCACTGCTGAATGTTTTTGAAAGCATATGCGCATTACAGGTTGCACTTAACGCAGCCTGAAGTCTGCGGCTGCTAACTGCTAAATTAGCTACTGCTGGTAGCAGGGCTCTTCATGGTGCGAAAAGGGAATCCCCTTACAAAAGCTTTATTCCTGTTGTGTTTTGTTTTTAACGATCACATAAATATATATACGCGTTAACAAAACCTCAATAGGAGTTTTATCCTATTTTAACAGGAAGAACTCCCATGAAATTATTTTTACAAATTATGGAGAGGAACAATTTTCAGGTGAACAAAACAGGGGAAAACAGAAAAGTATTATTTTGACAGTTTTTTCCAGAAAAAACTTCTGAGAGCCAGTGACAGCCTGATCCGCTGCAGGTCTCTTTTAACCTCCTGGCTGGCGGTTTCTGTTCCCTGCCAGTATGTTTCAAGGAAAATCATCAGATCTTTTTCTGTCAGGGGAAGTCCGTATCTTGAAAGCTTTGCCATTGAACGGCAAAATCTGCGGACATTTGCACTTTTTTCAGAGCGGGTAAGACGTTCCTTTGATCTGGATTTGTCCCAGTCGATTATGCAGATTTTTTCGGGGTTCAAATTATCTATGAGAATATTTTTTAAATTCAGGTCACCATGATAAAATCCCCTGTCATGCATTAAGTTTACTGTTTCAGCCACACTTTTTAAAATACCATCTTTTTTTTTAAAAAACATCTCCTTGCTGCTGCTGCTGGCAAGTGCTGTTAAATATGAGGCCAGGTCGGTGAATGATGACAGCTCTTTTGTTATGAGGTATCCCCTGTAGAAAGGACCCCTGGTTTTTATGCTGATGGCTGACAGCACCTCTAACGTAGGAATGCCTTTTGCAAATGCTTCCACAGTGATGAGGAGTTCCCTGAGCGGTCTTTTTAAACCCCAGAAAACATCATGATTTAAAAATCTGATGAAACCGCCCCTGAGGTATTTTCTGATCACCATTTTTTCTTCCAGTGAGCCTTCAATGGGAATCGATGGCACAGCACCCCGGCCCAAGTGCAGATCTTTTTTATCCTGAAGAGCCAGGTCTATTAATCTGTCCGGGTTATGAATCCCCTGCTTTGTCAGGCGATCCTCATAGTCCTTCCTGACTATTATTATTGAAAGGGCATTCTCTATCAGTGTATAACCCGGAGGAACATTAATCATTGAGAATATATCCTTTAGATGGTTTAATCATCCATCTGAATTTAGTGTCCTTTTCGGGGATGATGGAAACCCCTCGCCTTTAGGCGAAGAAAAGTTTTCCGCAGTCTCTGAAAGAGACAAGGTTTAAGTTTTACAGGTTTTTTGACAATAAAATTGAGTTGATTAAAAAATTTTATAAGCATGGGCAAAAGTCGAATTTATTCGACGCCCATGCAAAACCCCTCGTCTTGCAGACGATGGTGGTTCAGTTTTTCCTAACTGCCATTCTCTTCAATTAAATCCGCGACCATTTTTGCCAGGCTCAGGCATGATGTAAGTCCCGGGGATTCAATGCCGATGAGGTTGATAAACCCGTTCAGGCCCCGTTCTTTTTCATGGCTGACAATAAAGTCACGGATTGGCGAGTTTGGGGGTTGCAGCTTGGGACGCACTCCTGCCATGTCCGGGCAAAGGTCTTTTGCATTCAGAAAAGGCAGGTATTCTTTCAGGCTGTTGTAAAACTGCGAAGCATGCTCTGCAGTTACCGTGTAGTCTGGAGCATCAACATAAAATGCATTAGGGCCAAGTTTTGCAGAGCCGTCAAGCTTTTTGGTAAAATGTATTCCCAACCCCCTCAGATCTTTGTAAGGGGGTGGATAAATCAGACGGGAAACAAGCTTTGCCCTGGAAACAGGTATGCTGAAATATTCCCCTTTACAGGGGAAGAGCCTGTATCCGGCCGTGTCAATATCAATGCCGGGAAGAGAGGCAATGTAATCTGATGAGAGGCCGCTGCTGTTAATAACCCAGGAACTGTTAATTGAGTCATATGTTCCTTGCGGCCCCTGGTAAGAAACAGCATACTGGTTTCCCATGAATTCTATGCTGGTCACTTTATGTCCGCAGGCGATTATTGTCTTTTTGCTGACTGCCAGCCATTCCAGCCGTTCCATCAATTTATGGGAATCAATTATCCCTGTTGAAGGAGAGTAAATAGCAGCTTCTGCTTTTATGTTAGGTTCATATCGAGATATCTGTGAACTGTCTAAAAATTGCAGGTCTTTGACTCCATTTTCTTTGCCGCGAATAAGAAGCTCTTCCAGGGTGGAAACCTCTTCAGGAGTATTGGCAACAATAAGCTTGCCGGAGGGCTCATGGGGGACTTTCCATTTTGAACAGAAATCATACAGGAGATGCTTGCCTTCCACACACAGAATGGCTTTCAAGCTGGCTTTAGGGTAATAAATTCCAGCGTGAATAACCTCACTGTTTCGGCTTGAGGTTTCCTGACCGAATTTGTGATGCTGTTCTAATAAAATTACAGACTGGTTGTGAAACCTGTCTGCCAGCTCTGCTGCAATGGCGAGGCCTATTACACCAGCGCCAATAATTAAAAAATCTGTCTTATCCATTTTAAAATCTGTTTATTGGTTTTCTGATTTTATACACGAATCATATTGTACAGTCAAATCTGCTAATTAAATCTTGAAATTTTGTAGTCAAAATTATATTAATATATTATATTATTATATTAGCTATTGGAAACTTGAAGATTGTCCGGAGAGACATTAACAGGGAGCGAAAAAATGGCCGGTAATAAATTAATCTCAGTACTTGTTGGCATTGTTTTTTTTGTTTTGCTCTACTTGTTTAACATGGCTTATTTTTCAATTAAGCCCGACTTTTTCCCTGTTGAAAAAAGTATTGACCTGCCAAAAGGTGTTGTTTTCTCAGATACTATTGTTAAGCTGATTGAAAATGAACTCAATGGTTCCGGAGGATGGATGCCCAATGACACACCCATTTCTCCCACGTGGTTTCTTGACAACAGACCTAATTTTCAGCTTGGTGTACTGGAAGCAGTTAGATACGGTTCCCGCGTTTTAAGGGATAACCTTTCCAGGCAGAGAACAACAGATAAAATTGACATGGATTGTGATAAAGCTTTTACCAGCTTCAGTAATGATCCTTACAAATGGATCATGCCAAGCGCTGAGGGGAAATACAAGAATGGTGTTGAAGATCTTAAAAGATTCATACAGCGTTTAAAATACGGGAATGCAAGTTTTTATCCAAGAAGTGACAATCTTATTCAGCTCCTCGAACAATATGCATCTCTTTTGGGCGGAGCAAACACCCGCCTTTTGAATGCATCAAGAAAAACTGATGAGAGTTCTGTCCTTTTATCAGGCAACAACGAGGGTGAAGAAAAAAAACCCAGATTTGAAAAGGTGCCATGGACAAGGGTTGATGACAATTTTTACTATGCTCAGGGTATCGGCTATGCAATGTATCACATGTTCAAGGCAATACGTCTTGAATTTGCTTCTGTTCTAAAAGACAAAAATGCTGAAATCATTGCAGACGAAATTATAGCCTCCCTTGAAGAATCTTACTTTGAACCTTTAATAGTTACTAATGGCAGTAAGAAAGGGATTTTTGCAAATCACAGCAGCAACTTAAGGGTGTTTCTTGACGATGCGCGCCAGAAAATCAATTCTCTTATCCGGATACTCGAGCAGGGATAAAAATTTAGTGAGAAATGCCTATGGGAAATCCTTTAATCTCTCAGGGGCAGTTCATTTTTTCCTTGACCTCAAAGTAAGGACTGTGCTACTTAAAACGGAAAAATCAGGGTATTTAATTAATTGGTTCTATTTTGATGACTGTGGTCTCTTTTTTTAATATTAATAATTTTTTATCGTAAAAGCCTTCTCCTGTTACCGGGGGAAGGCTTTTTTTATAAAGGCCTTTTTATGAGCAGACAAAGCCTAATGCTGAACCATCAGGATATTGAAAGAACTCTCAACAGGATTGCCCATGAAATATGGGAAAGGAACAGGGGAGCAGAAAACCTGGTATTAATAGGGATACGCCGCAGGGGTGTAACTATTGCCAACAGACTTTCAGAAAAACTTAAAAAGTTTGAGGGCATTACAATTCCGGTAGGTGCCCTTGATATAAACCTTTACAGGGATGATCTTTCTGAGATTGCATCCCAGCCGGTTCTGAAAAAAACCGAAATCCCTTTTTCTGTTCAGGATAAAAAAATTGTTCTGTGTGATGATGTTCTTTATACCGGCAGAACAGTTCGTGCAGCCCTGGACAGCATTATTGATTTAGGCAGACCAAAGTCTATATTGCTGGCAGTTCTCGTAGACAGAGGACACAGGGAACTTCCAATACAGCCCAATTTTTCAGGGAGTAATGTTTCACCTGCCAGAGAGGAGCTGGTTGAGGTTATGCTGGAAGAAGATGATGGAATTGACCAGGTTATAATAACAGGGGGCGATTTAAATGGAACTAAAAAGTAAAAACCTGCTTTCTATCCGCGACCTTTCACCTGAAGAAATTACCACTATCCTTGATACTGCTGTTTCAATGAAGGAAATTTCCACCAGAGAAATAAAAAAAGTTCCCACACTGAGGGGCAGAACAATAATTAATCTTTTTTTTGAGCCAAGCACCCGGACCAGAGCATCTTTTGAAATCGCTGCAAAAAGACTGAGTGCTGATGTTATGAACATATCTGCAAACAGCAGCAGTATAGTTAAAGGAGAGAACCTGGAGGACACTGGAAAAAATCTGCAGGCCATGAATCCCGACCTGATAGTTATTCGCCATTCCAGTCCGGGAGCCCCAAAGATTCTGGCTGACTGTCTGCCTGCAGCAATTGTTAATGCAGGTGACGGCGCACATGAACATCCAACACAGGCCCTTCTTGATGCATTCACTATCATGGAAAAAAAACAGACATTAAAAGGGTTAAAAGTGGCAATTGTCGGTGACATCACTCACAGCAGGGTTGCACGTTCAAACATACACCTGCTTTTGATGATGGGGGCAAAAGTCAGGGTTTCCGGTCCAAGAACAATGGTACCCATGTTTATTGAGGAGCTTGGAGTTTCTTTTTATAATGACATTATTGAAGCAATCAGGGATGTTGATGTAATAATGATGCTTAGAATTCAGATGGAAAGACAAAACCAAAGCCTTTTTCC
>JAJRXD010000032.1 GCA_024276465.1 Deltaproteobacteria bacterium | reverse complement strand
GTACTTCCTCCTGATCCTCCGCCACTGCTTCCACCAGAAGGAGGAGTGGTCGTAGTGATTGTGGTTGTGCTGTCGTCAATAGCATTGTTAACAGTTGTAGTTGTGGCTGGAATGACAGTTGTTGTGCTTACTGGTTGCGGAGGAGATGGCGGGGGTGGTGTTTTAAATATACCAAAATCTGCTGTCAGGCTTTTGCTGATAATTCCTATACGGATATAAACAGGGTTTGCGGTGGTTGAATTTTCATTATCTTCTACTTCTGCTCCTATTGAATAATTCCCGGGCCTGAGCCCTGCAAACTCAAATCTCCCGTCCATGTCAGTTGTCACAGAGCCTGCATTCACGGGAAATACAGTCAGAAGGAGACGTTTCAGTGAAATCCTGACTCCTTCTAATGCTCCCTCGGAGTCGTCTATTATGCCATTCTTATTAACGTCATTAAAGCAGTAACCACTGATTGTGCCGGAAACAGGGGGTAGTAATTTAATATGGTCAGTTTCCCCAGCAGCAGTGGCTGTATTTGATAACAAAAAAAGCAGAATCAGTAAAATATTGACGGTTCGAGGTAAAAGTTTTCTTTTCATTGTCAATTCTTTATTGTAATTAATAACACTGTTTTTGAAGCTAATGTTTTTATGTTTCATGTTTCATGTTCCAGAATAATTGTTTTACTTTTGTGCTTCATCTAACAAAATTTCTATTTTTGCTTTTTTTTTCAGCTCTGCTATATGAGAAGCAAGCCTTTTTTTTGATTCCTGACCTTGAAAATATTTTCTGATAAAACCTTTTACTTCATTGTATGGTGCTGGTCCTTCCGGTGTTTTGTCAAAAACTTTAATTATATGGTAGCCGAATTTTGTTTCCACCACGTTACTTACTGCATTTTTTTTCATGGCAAATGCTGTTTTGTCAAACTCTTCTGGCATATAGCCTCTTTTAATGTAATTCAAGTTCCCACCCCCGGAGGCACTGTTACAGTCTGAATATTTTTTTGCCATCTCAGCAAAGTCCCTGCCATCTAAAATCTCCCTGTGGACCATCTCTGCTTTTTCCAGGGCATTTTTTCTTTCCTCACGTGTTGCCTCCCAGGGCACTTTTATTAATATATGGCTGACCTTGACAGCCTCATCCCTGTAATAGGAATTCGGATTATCGTTATAAAAACGTTTCAAAAGATCTTCTGAAATTTCCGGTTCAGATATACCATTTTTTTTGAGATATTCATTAACAAGAATTTTTTTTCTTAGAGACTCTCTCAAGCCTTCTACAGTAAGGTTTTTCATTTTTAAGTAGCTTTTAAATTGATGCTCAGTCTTATGCTTTCTTCTTTCAGTCTGGAACTGTTGCTCAACCTTTTTATCAAGATCGCCAATCTTCAATTTCCGGCTTTCCTGATATATAAGTTCATTGTCAATCACTTTACTTAAAGCTTTCTTTTTTAAACGCTTGACCAGATCAGTGGAATCTTTTCTCATGCCATACTTTTTAAACTTCCTTAAGCTCTTTTGTACATTTTGGGTTAACTGGTCCTCATAAATTGCTTTCCCGTTTAATCTGGCCACCACTTTTCTGTTTTTTGTTTCGCTCTGATTTACTGAATGTGACGTGCCTGCAGTAAAGACAGATAAACAGAAAGTAATTGTCAGGCAGCTCAGGAAAGAAAAAAAGTAATTTTTTTTCGAAGTTTTTCCATTTTATTCCTCTTATTTTTATTTCCGTAACAAGTTTTATAAAATTAATGCATACATGGCAAATAACCCTAAAACCCTAATCAGTATTTTTCACAAACAACAGCTGGCAGTTAAAGATTTATTGTTTTGTTGCTGGCTTCATTTTCCTCTTATGGCTTTAACTACCATCTGTGTCCATCGTGACATTCGCTGCAGCTCTTTCCAGGATTTTCCTGATATGTACAGGAAGACTGGGAGCCGCTGGCTTTTACGCCACCAGATTCCTGAGTTGTCAGACTTGAGCTCGAGGAACCTGATATTTCTGAGCAGTTTGTACTGTTGTCAGGTGCCTGTCCCCAGTCATTTCCATCCCAGGACTGACCGTGGCCATGACAGGTCATGCAGCCGTTGCAGTAGGCATGCCAGTCATAGGCTGAAAGCCAGTTGGCGTGACATTTAATGCACAGGCTCCCACTGCTGCCCCAGTCAACCTCGGTACCGGTTATAGTTACAACTACTGAACCCGAAGTGCCAAGTGTGCTGTTGTCCCAGGGAGGCCCTGTCCATGCTCCTCCGGGGCGAACTCCGTCATCGACAAACTGTGTGCCGTCAACAAAATCACGAATCATATACGGATTTCCAAGGGTGTTGGAGTCAGAGTATGACCCATGAGGGTCGTGGCAGACAGTGCAGTCAAGTTCATAGCCTGGAGCACCTGAGTAGCCTTCCCACCCGCGCTTTGAGTCACTGCCATGGGGCGAAAACGTCCATGTGTAATCAACCCACCAGGGTGACATGTTGTATGCACCGCAGTTGCCTCCGGCGTCAAGTCCTCTCATAGCAACTGCAGGTCCGGAAATATTCATGCCTAACGCATCAGCTGGAAAAAGTGGATCCAGAGGCCCATTGCCACCGTAATGGCAGGTTAAACAGAATTCATTTATGGTGCCTGACCAGGTCAGAATCTGGTTGGAGGGGTCAGCAATAGGGGTGTCAGCAGAGGCGTTGTGAGCACCGTGGCAGTTCAGGCACTCTATCTTGGCACCGCTCCAGGCCTGATCGCTGTCACTGATGTCATGATGGCTGTTGACCTGACGCAGTGTTCCTTCAGAGCCAAAACACCAGTCACCATACCATTCGTCCCACTGAAGGGTGCCTGAGAATCGGACAGCAATATTTGCAGGTGAATTTCCGTTGCCGAACGGATCAGCTGGATCTGACAGGCGCTGTGCCCCATCATCATCATGGCAGTGTGAGCAGAAGCTGGAGAGGTCAGGATCAGAGGTCAGGTCTCCCGGGCTTATAAAGCGGTAAATGAGGCTGCTGTTGTCGGGGTCAACAAGTTCCACATACCCGTCCATGTGAGTGCCAACACTGTGGCAAACCAGACAACCATCGGTATTAAGCTCTGAACCGTAGTGGGCATGCAGCCCTGCACTGCCTGTGGGGAATTCCTCAACAACTGGTCGCCTGCCTTCAACCGGAATTCCGTCACCATTATTCTGGGGATTACTGTGACAGCCGGCGCAATCTCCCCCGGACGGCATGAATCCGTCTTCGTGGGTGTGGCAGGATGTGCAGTCCTGACCCTGTTCATGCTGGTGGTCAGTTGAATTGTCGTTAGTGTGATGGGCAGTCTGTGTGTGACAGGTCTGGCAGATTCCGTTCCACGGCGGGCTATTTTCATCGAATGCGAAGTTGGCGGGTCTTTCCTGGAATATTGCAAGATCAAGAGCAGTATCGACGTGACGTGCTTTTCCTCGAATGAGCTTCAAATTTACTGCCTCTATACCGGTGTGTGGATCCAGAGTTGTGTCAGGATTGTGCGGGTCGTGACACGATCCGCAGTCAATGATAGTATTCCCGTTATTCACCACGTGATTGCTGATGCTGCTCATGCCTGATGCCAGCCCGGCAGGATTGTGACAGTTTTTACATACTGTTTCCTGCTCATTACCTCTTGGAAGGTTTATGACCAGCTTGCCACCTGTTAGGATAAACTGGTGGCAGTCCTGACAGTTAACCCCATTGCTTGATTCATGGGGCGATTCCACTGTCAAGGCATTGATTGGAAGCAGGATCAGAATGCCTGTCAGGAGTATTTGGAAGATATTGAACCTTATCATTGTTAACCCTCTTTTTTGTTTAGTCATTGTTAGCTCCTTTGTTATATTTTAAATAAGGTAAATGTTATCTTTCATGGTTTGAACGATTCATGTTATTTAATGACAGCAGGAAAAGTTATTATGTATTATTATATTGTTCACGGACAGCAGTTGTTTTTTGTATAATCATTCTTCATTATCATCAGGTCGAATATGTCAACACTGTTGTCTTCATTGCAGTCAGAGAAGCATGGATTTACATCGCAGTCAGTACTGCTAAATTCATTTTTCATTATTACAAGGTCAAAAATATCAACTTTTGTGTTATTATCAAAATCTGCATTGCACTTTTCGCAGTTGGATGATCCGAACAGGGCATTGACAGCAAGAGTTTCGTAGCTGGTGACAAGAGCCTGTATTTCTGTATCTGTCCAGGATGTGATCTCTGCTGAAATACCATTCACCTTAACGTTAATATACGCTTCTGTTTCCTCCGGAGGTGTATCACCAAAGCCAGATCCTGAAATCGTCAAAATATCAGCCTCTTCATCGCAGTTAACATGATTAATCATAACATCAGGCTTGATGCTGATGACCACAGGATTGCTTGACTTGTCAAGCTTAACCGCCCTCAGGAGATAGTTTCCGGAATCAAGGGTTCCAGGTATAACCACTGTCATCGAACTCTCAGTGAGCAGAACAGGTGTCAGGTCGATTGAAGATCCATTATCTCCAGACAGGCTTATGGATGAAGTCAACTCAGATTCCTGATAAATATTGATAAAAGCAGAACCGGTTAACGTAATTGTTTCATTAGCGCCTGCAGTCAGAACAGACTTGCTGATACTGCTGATCCCAGGTATTATGGGGCCAAAAGATGGTGGTTCTGTTGACATGCTGAACCCATGGCAGCCCCAGCATTCATCAGGATCGCCAATATGACCGTATCCTGGCAGTTCCACCCCGGGGCTGATGATGCCGTCGCCATCAGAATCCACCTGGATATTGTGCAGTGAATCACGTCCGTGACAGTTCTCGCAGACCCGGATCTGCAAGTAGGATTCACTGCCTGATGGAAAGCTGGTGTCATGGCACCAGTAACATACAAACCCATGAGCGCCAAGCCCCCCCCAGAATCCGGTTTCGTGATGCGTGTCCTCATTTGAATAGACTAATATGCCCGTATCATTATCTGTGCCGGGAACAGACGGGTTGCCTGTTCCTGTAGAATGGCAGTAATCGCATGCCCCGGCACCGTTACCCTCGATGTTCAGGGGCAATCCATCACCCCCACTCGGTCTTGGTGTTACAAGAGAAGGTTCATAATCCGGGATCCAGTGGCCATCTTCCATATTATCAACGATCGATCCATGACAAAACTTGCAGTCAGGTCCCTGCGGCAGATTCCCCAGAGCAAGGTCTGTTCTGTGATGTACTGTTAATTCAAAAAATGAATCCTGAGTGTGGCATATTGTGCAGTCTCTTTCCAGGACAAATTGTACAGTCCCGGTGCTGTTATCCATTCCGTGACAGGAAAGGCAGTTAAAGAGTTCCCCTGGAGATCCATTGGGAGCATCTGTTGAGTCAGGGATTTCAGTGCCGTACAGGAGGTGGTGGCGATCCGGAACAGTTTTATCATCCACAGGGAACTGGTCAGGATTTTCATGACACAAGCGACAGTCTGCCTCGGTCATGTCGCTGTATACACCATCATTTATTCCAATTGTCTGATTTACTGGTGGGGCTGGAATATCAGCGAAAAGTTGACAGGGTACCATTATTAATGTGCATAATATAACAGCCAAAGCACATATTATTTTTATCATGGGTAACCTCCTTTGAAATGGATAAAAATCCTGCATTTATTTTTGCAGACAACAGTCCCTTCTACTAAATTCATTTTTTATAATATTAAGGTCATAGACATCGACAATGCTGCTGTTGTCAAAGTCTGCAGTGCATGAGTAAATATCGCAATCCCTTCTGTTATATTCATTTTTCATTATTGCCAGGTCAAAAATATCGACCTTAGTGTTATTATCGCAATCAGCAAGGCACACCTCACAGGTATCTGCTACTGCTGCTGCGTTGACCAGTCCAAAGCCATATCTGCTGTCTAAACCGGTTTCTCCAAGATCAACAGCAGTTATCTGGAGCTTCAGCCTCACATCTTCATTATTAAGAACCCCATCGCCATTAAAATCGTCAGTGTTTGACAAGACAAACAGGGCTGCAGCTCCAGCTACATGAGGTGCTGCCTGTGAGGTGCCGCTTAAAAAGTCATAGCCGCCACCCGTAACAGTGGACAGGATACTAATGCCAGGAGCAGACAGTTCAACCTCGGGCCCGACTGGTGAAAACCAGGCACTTATATCATCTGCATCAGTAGCTGTAACCGCTACTACCGAATCATATCCTGCAGGATAGCGCACACTTCCTCCGATTGTATTGCCCCCAGCTGCTATGAGAAGTACCCCTGCGCTATAAGCACTGTCACAGGCATTTTGCAGGGCTTGTGAGTCAGGGCCTTCAAGACTTAAATTGGCAATTTGTATCCCGTTATCAACACCCCACTCAATAGCTGCTATCACCCAACTGGTCAGTCCGAAGCCGGCCCCGTCTAAGACTTTTAGAGCATATAATTCAGCCTCAGGGGCAACACCTATTACACCAGTGCCGTTTTCTTCAGCAGCAATGATGCCTGACACGTGTGTTCCATGGCTGTTTGTATTATCATCATAAGGATCAAAGTCATCAAATACAAAATCAAAACCGCCTGCGTAATTGTCATCAAGGTCTTCGTGAGTATAGTCTATTCCTGTATCAATAACTGCAATCTTAACCCCTGTGCCTCTGTTTCCGCTGGAATGAGCTTCATAAGCACCTATATGCCATATCCCCCAGTCATTAATGTACTCGTCGCCTGGCAGAGGCTCTACAGATGTTATAATTTCGTCGTTTTCTATATAGGCTACCCGTCTGTTTTTTCTTAGCTTTTCCAACTGCCTTTCAGGAAGATTAACTGACATTGCATGGATCAGGTGATAGCTGCGCTTGATAACACCTTTTGCTTCATGGATCAGTGCTCTTTCAGAAAGTCCCGGTCTTTTATTGAAACCTATAATTACAGATCTCTCTGCAGAAAGGGCCTGGCATGGCAAAACCAGGGTAATGATTACTGTTAAACTAAGAAATAACCTGTGTTTCATTATCAGTAACTCCTCTATATAGATTATCATTTACATCGATACTCTTGTTTATTAACGGGCCTGACCGGATAATCGAACAGTTGAGTTGAGTAGATCGGGATAAATTATAACCGATATAGGTTTCTAAATAAGTTTATCATGCATTATTATTTAAAAGGGGAGGGGCACGTGCCAAGAGGCACGCTCCCTTCCCTTCTTACTTAAAACAACTACTACTGAATACAACAGTTGCTTTTTGAATATTCTTTTTTCATTATTAGCAGGTCAAATATATTTACATTACCGTCATCATTGAAGTCAGCCTCGCATGGATTGCAACCAGTACTGTTATATTCATTTTTCATTATTACCAGGTCTAATATATTGATTGTGCCATCATTATTACTGTCAGCTGAACACGCTGTGCAGGAACCGCCATCAGAGGATGAACCTAACAGAGTATTGACTGTTGCTTCACCGCAGTTGGGGACAGAAATCGTAATTTGTGTATCTGCCCAGGAGATGATTTCTGCTGATGCGCCGTCCAGAATAACATTAATGTAGGCCTCAGTTCCAGCTGGTGGTGGGTCGCCGAACCCTGATCCGTTAATCGTCATGGTTCCGGCTTCTTCGTCGCAGTTTGTAGAGGTAATCACAACCTGCGGAGTAATGATGATAACAACAGGATTACTTGCCGCACCACTCTTTACTGCCTGGACTTTATAGGTGCCTGGGGCTGTTGTGCCCGGTATAGTCACTGTCAAGGACCCAACGGAGATGCTGTCAGGAGCTATAGTGACTGATGAGCCATTAGCTGCAGTAAGAACAACATCAGATGTGAAGGCATCATTTGTAAATGAAGCTCCGGTCAGTGTGACTACCGCGTCAGTTCCGGCTGTGATGGTACCAGTGTCAGAATCACTGATATACGGTGTTGTCGGGCTTGAAGGAAGCACGTTAGCTGTAGAAAATCCATGGCATCCCCAGCAGTCGTCACCACCTCCAGGATTGTTTGCTCCCACATGACCGAATCCAGCATCTTCAGCACCCACGACAATAGAGCCAACATTGCCGGGATTAGGCGAGTCATCCTGGATGTTGTGGAGTGACTCATATCCGTGGCAGTTTTCACACACCCTGATACGGTCTGCGTCCATTCCTCCAGGAGCATGCGGGTTTCCGGATTTATGACACCATGCACAAATTGCACTGTCACTGCCGCCCAATTCATTCTTGTGTACTCCCGCGTTATGGTGAGTATCGTGATTATTTATTACATCCAGTCCACTTCCCGTGTCTGTACCGGTATCATGGCAGTAGTTACACCCTCCAGCCGGGGTAGCTGGTTCTATACAGGTTCCAGAGCCGCATTCCCAGCCATTCGGACAGGGAGTTATTCCGTCATCACACATTGCATCACCGTGTGAGCTTGGTTCAGGAGTTACCAGTGAAGGACTGTAAGTCGGGATAGCATGGCCATCGTCCTTATCATCTACAAAGTCACCATGGCATGATGTGCATACACCGGCTTTTGCATCACCGGTCAGGTGATGAACAGAACCCTCGTTCTGGCTGTCAACAACATGACACTGGGTACAGTCTCTGGTAACCGTAAAGGTAATAACACCGCCAACCAGAGTTTGTTCATGGCAGCTTAAACAGGCATAATTTGTATCATTTGATCCATCGCTGTCTGAATCAGGTACAGGTACTTTTGATTCGCCAACACACAGAGGCTGACCGCAATCTTGTCCTGTCCACGGGCTTCCGCAGTCAGTAACCCCAGGTGTACAGAGTTGTCCCGTGACAGTACAAACGTTTTCCGGTGAAACATCGCAATCAGTATCGGTTAAACAGGCAACAGGAGCACCAGGTACACAGGTTGAGTTATCAACACAGTCATCATCTACACCGCAGGGATCTCCATTAGCGCAGGTTCCGAGAACAACAGAGCACTCTCCATAGGGAATAGAGGTGCCGTACAGCATATGGTGATCATCAGCAACTACACCATGACACACGCGACAGTCTGCTTCCGCAAGAGCGTTAAATGCGATGTCAGGGAAACCGAGATTCTGATTTACCGGTGACGTGTGGATTTGATTTGCATAGTTTCCAAGTTCAGCCATACTAAGCTGGACGCCAGCATAGGTGCTCATGCTCGAGTCATGGCATTTTCCGCATGCGTAGTTGAGAGTCACATAGTTATGTGCAACGTTGGTACCAGTCACAGAGTTTGGAGAAGCTGCTGTGTCTTCTGCCAGAGGATCTGGATTTATTTTGACGATGTGAGACTTTACATCACCCTTTTTGCCATAGGTCCCTGCTTCAGCAGTTGCTGATTTTGTAACCTCTGCCATGTGGCAGTCAATGCACTGGATATTGCTGTGATACCGCACATTTTTATTGTGGCAGGATGCACAGGAGACTACGGCACCCCTTTCCTCAGCTGTCATGTCATTGTCAGTAATGCCTAAAGCCGTTGCAACTGAATCCGGCACAGTGTGCGAGCGTTTATGCGGATCGTGGCACTCAATGCATTCCAGGGATGCGTGTACTCCAGGTTCAAGTGAATTTCCGACAGACTCATTGAATTGTTCATGGTGTCTTATGTAGCCGCCCTTTGTGTCTGCACCGTGATCGTCAGCTCCACTGCGATGATGGCACATACCACAGAGAGTCTTTGTAGTATCTGTGGGATAAGGATCGTTTTCAGCTGCTTCATGTGCCTCGCCAGGTCCATGGCATGCCTCGCACTGGACACCGTCAAAGGTCCACTGGCTGGTAAAACCAGTGCCTGTCCCGGGTATTGTAGCCCATGGCTCGGTCCTGCTTGCCAGCATATCTGTTGTACCGTTTGTGTTGTGACAGGTACCGCAGTTGTAAGCTTTGTCCTCACCGGCGTGGTAGCCGCTCCAGGTGCCTCCTGCCAGGATATTATTCTGAACTGCTGAACCTGTCCAGACATAGCCTGTATCGTCAATTCCATCTCCGTCAGCATCTGTGGCATCAAGCATGCCGAATCTGGCCTTCCAGCCCCAACCGCCGATAATATACTGGATTGCCGACCAGTCAAGATATCCTGATCCATCATCGATTATCAGGGCATTGTTTGTTAATGTGCTGATGCTTGCAATTGCCGGTGTTGGGAGCAGATTCGTAATTGGATCGCAGGCTCCTGCGCCGCAGTCAGCGCCGTTCGTTTGCCTGAACTTATACGGGTGGCCTGATTCTATGAACTCTGCATGTTCTCCGGGATGACAGGAGAGGCAGGCAGCCGTTCCAATGTATCCGCCATCAATGGCTGCTATTGCATTCCCTGCTGACAGGGAAAAAAATGCAATGAAAGCCATAATGACATATGAAATTAATGTTAATTTTTTACTCATGACAAATCCTTTCAATTTGAAGATTAAATTATTAAAATATCTTGCTTTTTAGCAAGTTGCCTGATTTATGCTTTTTATTTTCTCCTCCTTTAAAAACTTTCCTATATACAACAGTTTTCTTTTAAATATTCATTCTTTATTATTGCCAGGTCGAAAATATCAACAACGTTGTCCTTATTCAGGTCTGAAGAGCATGGGTTATTTATACTGCAGTCAGTCCTGGTGTATTCATTCTTTAATATTGCCAGGTCGAAAATATCAACAATTCCGTCTGCATTTATGTCAGCAATACAGTTTTCACAACTACATACAGGATTGCCGGTACACTCTGAATCGTCACAGTCAACAGATCCATCAGCATCATCATCTATTCCATTGTCACAATTCTCGGGACATGACAGGTCGTCAGAGCAGTCAGGGTCATAACAGTCCACAAGTCCATCTCCATCATCATCTGATCCATTGCTGCATATTTCAGGACTGCTCTCAATGCTGGCTGAGCAGAATAGAGAATTAACGAATACGCTTCCCTCATAGCTTGGTACAGACGCTGTAATCTGGGTGTCTGTCCAGGATGAGGTCACTACGGGTGTATTATCGACCTTTACATTGATGTACTCTTCTGATCCCTCTGGCGGTGCAGCACTAAACCCGGATCCGTTGATCCTTATTATCCCAGTACTGTCGTCGTAGATGACATCAGTTATCACAACCTCAGGCTTAATACTGATGACAACAGGGTTGCTTGAGGTATAGTTCCCCTTTACTGCCCGGAGTGTATAGTTTCCGGGTAACAGTGTGGCAGGGATAGTTACTGTCAATGATCCCTGAGTGATGCTGTCAGGGCTGAGGAGCATCGATGAACCATCTTCAGCAGTGAGAACAACTGATGAGACCCACTGGAACGTATCAATAAGATTTGTAAATGCCGAACCAGTCAGAGTAAGCGCAGTATCTGTACCTGCAGTAATTACCAGTACATCAGAGTTATCGATAAACGGTACTGCAGGTCCGGAACCAAGCGCAGCACTGGTTTGAGCAAATCCATGGCAACCCCAGCAGTCATTATCATGACCGACATGGCTGTATCCTGGATTTTCTCCGCCTATGACAACCTCACAGGATGGGTCGCCTGGATCAAGCAAACAGGCAGTATCTGAGTCAACAGCAATGTTATGCAGTGACTCATATCCGTGGCAGCCCTCACACGTTCGAATATTATACTCTTCAGGCTGAAACATATTGTGACACCATAAGCATGCACTGTTATTTGGCACACCTGTTTCAGACATGAAGACACCCGTATTATGATGGGTGTCAGCATTTGTGAAGACTTGAACTCCAGTGGCATTATCAGTGCCAGAGTCATGGCAGTAATTACAGGCACCTGCACCGTTTCCACGGCTGTTGAGTGGAACACCATCACCATTGCTGGGAGAAGGAGTTACCAGTGAAGGAGTATAGACAGGTATCATATGTCCATCTCCGATATCGTCAACAAGGCTGCCATGACAGGGAGTGCAGTCACCAACATTCGGATCCCCTATCGGCGAATTGAGTCCTTGTGCCGTGGCAGTCAGGTGATGGACAGAGCCTTCCCCTGGAACCTGGTCATGGCACTGCAGGCAATCTCTTTCTACAACGAATGAGATAACCCCACCGCCGCTATCCTGTGCATGGCAGTTCAAGCACCCATAGACAGTATCCTCAATTCCATCCTGGTCAGCATCAACAACAGGGGCAGCTGTTTCACCAATACATACCTCACCGCATGTTTCGCCTAAAGCAAAACCGGGACAGTCAGTGTCAACACTGCAAAGTACACCTGTGTTATTATCCGAACAGATGGTGGGATCACAGCCAGCATCAGACAGACAGACATTGCCATTGACAGAACATTCACCCTGTCGAAGAGTACTTCCATACAGCAAATGATGCCGGTCAATATTTGAAGTAGAACAGATATGGCTGGGGTCATCGTGGCATGCACGGCAATCCATCTCGACAAGATTGTTAAATATTCCATCATCAGTGCCAAACTGCTGATTAGCCGGTGGTGGTGAGATATCTGCCCGGGCAGCGCCTGTAACCAGAAAAGTAATGGCGGTTATGGCAACGATTAATGAAAATATTTTTGTTTTTACATGCATTTTTCACCTCCTTCCTTGAATTGAATTGTTCTTACATATAAGCCCTTTTACTTGAAACCCAGGGCTCATTGTAAATAAAGTATGTTTTTTCACCTGCATCCTCCTTTCTAAAGTTGGTGAAAGATTAAATTTTATAACGCTTATAAATTTCTTTTCTCGTTTTACATGTGCAAATGTAAGATTCTCCCCATGACATTCGACAGTCACACAAGATGCTGTTCATCGGTTTTACAAAAAGCAGGTTGCATATATACATTTCCACCCTGCAGAATTGTTTAACCCCACTGCTTGAACAATAAATTCTTTTTTTCAATTGTGTTGCACCCTTAATCGGATCTTTCATGTCCGGGTGATTTAAGCTTAAATTCATTTTTTTATAATCTTTCAAAATGCAAAAAAAAAAGCAGTCTGAGTGTTTATAGACACCTAGACTGCCTCTTTTGTTTCAATTACCCAGCTTGATCCGGCCGAATCAAGCTGGGTTCTCCAGTAATTTCTGGAACTGCAATTTAGTTTATGTTTTTTAATAAATACATTTTCACCTGATAAGTTTTCGAGCCTTGAAATTAAATACGAATTTTGCTGTAATTACTGGCTGAACGAAAAGTCCTGATTCCGAGTTGTCATTGCGAGCCCCGTCAAAATCGGGGAAGCAATCCCTTTGTTTCCAGGAGATTGCTTCGGTCATGCTTCCCTCGCAATGACAGAAAAAGTGTAATTAATGGACTTTCCGTTCAGGCACTAATTAAGCTGACCTTTTGGACATATATTACTTCAATACATGTTCTGCAAAAAAAAAGCAGCCCGAGTGTTTATAGACACCTAGACTGCCTTGCTTTTCTGTTTTAGCTTGTTTAATTCGGCCGAATCAAGCAAGCTGACTCTGTATTTTTTGTTGCTGTCAATTGTTAAACTATGTTGCTAATTATATTCTTCCCGATAGTTGTCATTATACGCCGTTCTTCTTTAGCTTGATATGTTTCCTGCGTGAGCACTCAGATTGGGCTGGAGTTAAGCCTTTACTTGTATGTTTAGCATCTCAACCCTCAAGTTTTGTCTTTGTGTAACAATATAATATAATAATTTTGGCTTGTCAAGCAAAAAAACATATTTGTATCGTTTTGTTCGATATGCTTGGTATGCAAAACAGATATTTAAGCTGGATCTGTTAATAAATCGTTTTTTAAAATTGATTAAGTCAGCATCGATTATTAGACCATTGATTTATTTAATACCCAGCCTATCTATTATTGTGAAACTTCTGAAATTATTATAGTGGGTTAAATCCGGAAAATGTTGTGAACCCACAAAAGTGAATGAAAATGATGCTAAAACAATGTGTTATATTGATTTCCCGGATTATGGATGTGCCAAAACAGAAATGAGCTATTCATCGCAGCAGATTTTTGATGGATTTATTTTATCATCCAGGGCAAAATTTAATTTAAAACAGGTGATTGTTAAATAAAAACCGGGGTTTTCATTAGATCCGGTATTCATTTAAGAATATACTTTATATCAGTTAATGTGAAATATGTAATGTGTTTTTCAAATAAAAAGCAGAAAAATTGATGCGAATCAAATTTTACTTGACAAAGCAAGATGTTTATTCTATATTTAATATAGCATCTATCACGTAATTTGATATGTTGTTTTTGGTTGACAATGCATGCTCTTGCAATGGAGGAGAAAAATGGGAATAAATAATACCATCTCATTCCACAACCTGCATTATTATCGTTATAGGCAAGTGATCCCTCTTTACTCCCATAACGACCTGAAAGGCATCAGTAACAATCTGCCAATTTATCCGGAAAACAACTTTTTTTTTATTGGATCTTCCACCCCTGATACCGGCTTGTATTTTATAGAATCAAGATTAGCACAATTTATTTACTCCTATCAATATAATCAACAGTTCAAGAGCCTGTCAGTTGAAGGAAATAACATACAAACACAATTGTGTAATGGCTCATTAGTGAACGAAAGCCAGAAAATCACAACAGATACTATAAAATATTACACATGACCGGGTTAGCAGACTGTATTAGTTTGACCTGTTTTATTGAAAAAAGAATAATTTTTCTTAAATTTAAAATATATCAGCAGGCAACGATATGGAGATGAAGATGAAGTAGCTTCGAATAAAGTTTTTTAATAGAAATTGGGGTTTCCTTTTGATTCGGCCGGGTTGAAAGGGACGTAAGAATAATTAGGGCAGTCTGGGTGCCTAGACCACAGGACTGCCCTTTTTATTGCCCCAAACCTATATAAAATGGGACAAAACAACGAACGTATTTTTTTGATTCCTGATTTTTGCTGAACTCTGTAGCCTTCTACTATAAATATAGCATGGTTTGGCGTATTTTCAAAACAGCCCTGTTATCTATCGGTTAGCGAAATAATTTGATTAATAAAAACAGAGCTGTTTCAATGGTCGTAATATTTGCTCAGCCGTTCATAAGCTGCATTATAGATCCGCATGATCTCATTTGATGCCTTGAACTTTTCCGCATCGTCAACATGAAGATCAGAATGGTGTTTTTTAAGCTCACGGTTGCGTGCGTGTTTAACCTCCTTTAGCGATGAGGGAGATTTCAGGCCAAAGACTGCATGATCTTCTGCCAGTTGTGATTGCCCCCCCGGATAGTTTTTACCTGTATCTGAATCAGTGTAATCATTTTGATCATATCCGGGGGGGGCGCTGGATGATCGGAATTTGTTATCCTGCCAGGTGTTTCTGAAAGAGGATTCCTGAGGGTCATGGTACTTTTTTTCAAAAATCCTTTCACGGTCTTCGGACGTCTGGTCCTTTCTGCCCATGTATGACTTTGCTACGGTGTAAAGTTTGTCCAGAATATCCCACATGATATCTAAATGGTTATTTTATGATCACGAGCATTAGCAAAATAAAGCTAAAATACTTATCACGTTATGCCTGATTTTACAAGTGTGATGATGCGGGGGTACAGGACAAGTTTTAGTCAACGATTTTTTTCTATACCTTAAAGTTTTTAACCCGGGTTTTGCATTAGTGAGCGCAAATTCCGGGTTTAAGAGGGTTGCATAAAATGAAAGAAAGGGATATATGTGGTGTAGCAAAATACTTATCTGTTTTCTTACCATTCATGGCAGGATATTTTAAAACATAAAAGAATACATTGAGATAATGGAGGCAAAACATGAATAAAAATATTAAAATATATATTTTTGTTTTTTTGTTTATGGTTTTTGGATGTCAGGGTAAAGAAATTGTAAAAAACTTTGAAAAATCTGTTCAACCCGGCTCAGACAACAAAACTGAAAATCTGGATACAGCGGCTGATCAAACAATGACGAATGGAATCATTGAGGGCACCAAAACCATTGTATTAAAAGAGGGAGACGGTTTTGAGAAAGGAAACCATTCCAGTGAAAAAGATATTTTTCGTGACGAAAATACAGCGAAGGAAGGGACCCTTATTGTACGCCACAAAAACGGTAAACCGGCAAAGGAAATGCATTATAATAAAAAAGGTAAGCTTGATGGTTTAGCCAGTGTCTATTACGAAAACGGTCAGATGAGAAGGGAGGCTTACTATAAAAACGGAAAACCTGAAGGTATTGTCAGGACCTACTACAAAAATGGAAAAATAATGGAGGAATGGAACTACAAAAATGGCCTGCTGGATGGTGCCAGTAAGTTTTATGATGCGAACGGCAAATTAGTTTGCCGCATGGAATTTTCAAATGGAAAACAGCTTAGCAGGAAAAATGTACGTTAAACCCGGATTTTGCAGCAGGGGTTCTTGCCCCACAGTCCCTGTTTTGGCAGGACTGAAAAATTTGGTTGTAAATCTAAAAGCTGAGCCAATAGTGGTAGTGAAATGACAGCCCAGGTCATTTTGTCTGTGACAGGACTGTAGTACCCTATACATAAACAGGAGCGCTGATATGAACTGGATACCAACAATCAAAAAACCGGCATTTATGCTTTTTGCTTCACTGGTTGCTATAGTTGGAACTGGTGAACAAACTGTTTATGCCGAGACACGCTATGTGACTGACATGCTTTATATTAAAGTTCGTGAGGGTAGGGGAACGGGCGCTAATGTCGAGACTTTGCGGAGTGACTCACCTGTGAAGGTGATTGAGGAGGATGGACGTTTCATTCGTGTTCATACGCAGGCTGGTAACGAGGGCTGGGTAGCCCGGCAATACATTGCCACCAAAACCCCCAAGTCCCGGATTATAAAAGAACTGAAGGATGAAGTAACCCGGCTGAAAACAAGCATTAATAACCTTGAAGACACGTCTCGGAACCTGTCAGAACTGATCGCTGAGAATGAGCTGCTCAAAAAGAAAAATTACAATCTCAGAATGGATGTGCAGAAGCTGAGAAAGAAAAACAGACTTCCCAGACCACCGGCAATGTTCTGGTGGTTTTTAGCAGGGGGTGCTGTTTTTCTCTGTGGATTGTGTATTGGCTCAATTTCAAAAAAGAAAAAATACTACATTGATGCATTGAGATAATCAGAATGCAAATGCAGGCTGCACAATGCTAAGGAGAAAGAGTGTCACGTCTTGATTAGTGATTAAGCTATACCACAAAATATTTAGATCACCAATCAAGACCTCGACCCGTGTGCTGGATGGCAAAGAAAAATATCCTGATGACCCGGACACAGTCCTGCACGTATGCATTGCTTGCATGCGGCAAAGAGGAAAGTCTGAACCGGGACTGGTAGTTTCATGGTGGATGCCATGAAGCGAATGTCCCGAGGAGGAGATTTACAGTAATTCTATAAACTTATCTATTGAAAGATCTGCGTCTTGTAAAATACTTTTTAAGGTCTTGGGGTGGAGAATTCTGCCTGAGTGATATGGAATAGTTGTTCTTTTCCCCTCTTTGTTCTTGTATATTTTATGACTCCCACTCTGTCGTGAAAAGAAAAACCCTGCTTTTTCTAATGCTCTGATTGTTTCTCCAGCAGTAATTCGTGGCAATTTTCCGGTCATATTGCTACTTCCATCATGGTTAAACTTACAGATTCAGATTGTGGGATATCTTCACCGCTTTCAATTCTGTCTTCTATATGAAGTCGAATAGCATCCTTGATGTTCTCCATAACTTCTTCATAAGAATCACCCTGTGTATAACACCCCTGCAGATCCGGGCAGAAAGCAAAATAGCCATCACTGTTTTTTTCAACAACTACTGAAAATTTATAGGCGCTCATGTTTTAATCACTCCTTTTTATCAATCACTGATAAATTATAACATATGTTGAATGTAGAATGCTTTATGGCAAGGGGGGTCAGGTCTTCTATTGAGCTTTGCCAATACTCTCAGACAACTTTGCTCATCAGATTGAGTCTAAATCCATGTAAGCCTTTTTATTAGCCTGCTCTCTATCCTTGCGGGCTTCACGAAGCTGAGCTTTAGTTTGACTATCAAGGTCAAATCCTAACAGCTCTTCAATTTTTTGAAAGTCCTTCAGCAGGATTACGACTTCTTTGGGCTTGCCATGTTTATCTACAATATATTTTTATTGATGTGCATAGTTTTTTCTCCATTGTTTAAAAATATACTGATATTGATTTTAGTTTATGAAAATATCTTTAACATGGCAAGTTATTATTAATGTAAAATACGGGAAGAGTCCCTGTTTAAAACAAGGTATTTGCATAAAAAACAACCCCGAAGATCAACATCGGGGTTGTTTTTTATATAACTGTCTT
This sequence comes from Deltaproteobacteria bacterium, assembly GCA_024276465.1. Taxonomy (GTDB): domain Bacteria; phylum Desulfobacterota; class WTBG01; order CAIYCZ01; family CAIRTM01; genus JAJRXD01. The sequence goes on along the minus strand of JAJRXD010000032.1, from coordinate 16,818 downwards.
TAGTGGAGTGCGATTTGCTGTTAAGCTTGTTTCCCAGTATCTACTATCCTGGCACTGACAGGCTTTTATTCAGGCCATCGACATCCATGAATACCTCAAAATACTTCCGCGCATATGTAACAACATCAGCCATCTCTGCCTGCAGTGAGTCAATGCTTATAATTTTGATTCTCTCCTTGTAGTCTGTCAGCTTCTTGAGAAAAATGAGAAGAGCATCCTGATCGAAACTGGTTATACCTTTGAAATTAATAGCAAGGTGTCCACGGTTTTCCATCAGGTAGTCTTCAATTCTTTTTTTCGCCTTTGTCACTGTTATTCCGTTAAAAACACCCTGAAGGTCAACAACAAGTGGATGATGATCAATATTACGAGGCCGAGTCTTTATTGTAAGAAGGCCGTCCCCTGCAAGTCCTGGTGAATCCTTTAAAGCATCTGAAATCCTGTATTCAGTGCGCTGGAGTTTTGCCTGCGGGTATGCAAAGTGTTTAATCTTGATCTGTTCGGCAAATGCAAGCACTGGAACTATACATGAAAGAATTTTGTTTTTAATGCCCCCGTCGCCTATCTCGTTCATTATGGACTGGTGAATTTTTTTGACCCACTCTGCAACCTCTTTTGTAGGTGAGTACCGCACAGCAGTGGCAAATAGAGGCAGGGCGCTGAGGCAATCCTCTTTGTACTGATCTGCACGCATCCTGAGAAGTGGATCAGTTGTATTTCTGTACCGAAGATATCCCACAAGCTTTTTTTCGATGTACCGGATGGCTGAAGGGCCAAGCCTGCGGTATTACTCATCGTATACGTCAAGAAGCAACTGCTGTATTTTCTGTTTTTCAATATGAGGGTGATCAAACACAAGGTGAAAGCCGTCCCACTCTTTGGTTGGCACATCAAGCAGCCTTCCTTCCCTGCCTAACCTTTCAAAAAGTGGTGTGCTGCATGCCGGAGTCAGAATGAGGAACTGGCTTAAACTGGGCTTCATTGACATGAGATATTCAAAATCCTCCCACACGCTGTCAACTGTATGAAAATCATGTCCGATTATGAGTGAGGCAAGCGTGTTAATGCCACGGGCGTGAAGAGTATCAAAAATTGCTTTTACATCAAGCCCCTTTAGCTTGGGATAATTGGCACGGCGGGATTCTACACCGACCCAGAGTGACTCAATTCCCATCCTGACCAGATCATCAGGATCCCACAGTGCTATGGAGTAGGCGCTTGCAAAGCATGAGATCTTTATGGGATCTTTGTTGTCTTTTTTTACGCAGTCAAAATACTCCTGTGCTCGTTTGCGCTGCAGAAGAAAATCTTCTTCGATAATTCCGATAGGCAGGGTTGTATCTTTCTGGATTTTGTGAATCCTTCTGATCTCATTGTAGAGATCAGCCCCTGTCTTTAAAAGAGGGATATGACGTTTTTTGTGAAAATGAGAGGTGGCACAGAACTCGCAACCGTGTGGGCAGCCAAGGCCAGCCATAACCACTGCTCCTTTTGTGGCTGGCAGTCCTGCAACACGTCCCCTTGTGGGATACACAACATGCTTTTTTGGAGAATTGTCCAGCGGTTCTCCCAGAAGCCTTCTCATAAAGTCAACGCCTTCCTCTTTGCAGATGTGGTCGCCGTATTTCTCGCATTCGGGTAGCATTGTGCCATAACCGCCAAGTATTATTTTGGAATCAGGCAAAACTTCTCTTACGGCACTGCACATTTTTTTAAGCTTTTCGAATGTGGCTATAACAAAGCTGATACCTACATAATCATAACCTTTCTTAAGCTCCTGGATAAACTGCTTTATAGTCGGGTACTGAAGTACCGTGGTTGGAGCCTTGATGTTTTTTGCGATATATTCCAGGCCATAGGATATGTAGGTTACCCGGGGGCTGAAAATACCCTGTGCACGTGTAACCTGAGCATGAAAAAGCTCGGGCATTATATGTTCAGTACAGTCGTCTGTGTTTGCGGCAAACGGCCCGCAAACTGTGCTTAAAAGAACCTTTTTCATTGTCAAGTGTCCCTTTCTCTCATTGATTATAACATAAAAAATCAGTACTACTGAGGCTTTGCCTGGCCTTCAGTGCTTCTGTTGTCATGAACCGGTTTATCAAAAACAGTTCATTTTGACAGGCCAGTTTTTTGCCAGTGCCAATCGTTGCCGGGTCATGACCGGCATTGTCTTTGAAGTTTTTTTTAACAAACTGAGCTGTATATTTTTGTTGTTGTGTGTGCGTCATTATTTGATTGATTGGTTTGCTGAAAATTATAGCCCAAGAGTCCACACGTGTCAAGCTAAATAAAGGTTGTGTCACGGACCCCCTTACTCTGTCAATCTTTTTTTTGAGCTGTTATCGTTTTTGGGAGAGATGATTTTCAGAGGAATGTTGAAAATTGATTTAAAAACCTTTATCACAGCACTGCTTAGAGATTTGAGTGGCATGATGGTGACAGATGCATTTTCATAGGGACCCTTAACATGGAAGTAGCCTACTGTAAGTGATTTGTCCTTTCCAGTAAAAATGTTTTTTGCAATGGGAATGTTACCAACTATTTTTCCAATTGTTTCCAAAGGCTGAGCGCCAATTGTAAGGTCAACCTCATTGCTCAAAAGATTAATGGTACCTACAGCAGAAAGGTTCATTGCAGGGCCCTTCATGATAAAGTTGTCGGTCTTCATTAAGCCTTTTTCCATTACAAAACCAGCTTCAATTGAATCAAAAGGCATTCCCTGAGAAAAAAAGTCAGGGTTTTTTAATTTAAGAAGTCTTTTAATGCTGAGTATGGTCAGGATCTTTGATAAAATTGTAAACTTTCTGATTTTTCCGTTCGTTATACTGACATGAAAATCGCCCTGCATGTTTGGAACAATAGCCCCTTCATGTTCAAAAGTTGAAGAAAACTCGCCTGACAAATTTAAAACTCCAGTAATAATTTTACTTTCTTTAAGAGTCGGAATACACCAGAGAAAATCAATATTCGACTCCCTTGGCATGAATTTAAGTTGCATTGAGTGAGGATTTGAGAGGTCATATAACACCGCACCTTTTATAATTCCATTATCTGCCTGAATTGAAATGTCATCCCACAGCATAACGCCATTTTTTATTGAAAACCTTGTGGAACCGCGTCCGAAATCCCAACCTAAAAAATTTGTCTTCTCAGGTTTAAGGTCTATGTCCAGACTGGTGCCTGTGAAAAAATTATTGTCTGTAGTCGAAATCTTTTTATCCTGTTGTTTGGAAAGTTTTACTATACTCTGTATTGTGCGTACACAGTCGTCTATGTCAAAAAAATCTGCATTAACAGAAAGGTTTCCCCGGGGTGGAGTAATTCCGGAAAGTTTGCCGGATGCAGTAAAAGAAGATTCACCAAGCCGGACAGAACATGTTTTGATAAATATTTGATTGCCATCCGTTTCTGTCTCAATACTTGCAGAGATAAGTGTATTTACTGATTCTGCTTTACTGAGTTCAAATCCGCTGATTGACATTGAGCCTTTAAAGGGGAGTTGAAAAGAGGATGAAAAGGGAACCTGAAACGAGCCCTCTCCTGAGATGGCACCTTTAACCTGCATGGCCGGAGGCAGAGCCGGAAACTTAAAGGAGGTGATGTCAAAAGAGTTCAGAGTATATCTGCTGTTTATTACCGGAGACAGCCCGCCTTTTATTGTACCCTCAAGCAGAAGGTTGCTCCCAAGAACTACATGAAAAGAAAAGGTAGTGTGAGAGGTGTCTTCTGCAGGGCTGCTTTGCAAATAAAGCTTGTTTGTGAGGCCAGCAGGTTTCATTATCGAGCCTGAAACCATGTAGGCTGTCCGGGTCAGGTCAATGTCAGATGTTATTACAAATTTCTTAGAGATAGAAATTTTTGTTTTTGCAGTTGTAATTCCGGCAACAGCTTCAAGAACGGGTTTGCGCGAGGAATTGTCAGTGGATGGGATAAGCTTATTTAGAGACTTTGAAGGGCACATTGACAGTATATCAGCTTTAAAGCAGGGGTTGTTAAAAAGTGATGTTGATTCAAAATGGGCTGTGTGGGTGTCACCTGGAAGGCACTTAGCGGTAAGAACTCCGAAAACAGTGTCATTATGTATTTCGCAGGATGCATCAATTCTTAAAGGCGGCATTTGATCCGCAGTTTCAACGAACATGTTTTTTATTTCAAGTTTCCCATGCAGGACAGGTATTTGTTCTGCCGTACGGTTTTTAACATGGCCCTGCCAGTGAATGTTTTTCAGTTCTATTTCCCCACCAGTTACCCTGTTTAATATGCTTCTGTAGGGGTCTGTCAGCAAACTGGTATCATTTACGTATTTGACAAAACTTGTTATGCTGAAGCGGTTGCTGCTGAATTTCAAATCAAACAACGGCGAAGGATATCTTAGCCCTGTGACGGAAAGATTGCCATTGATGTTGATGCCACGGGTAAGTGATAAATCAAGTTTTTCTAATTCCAGGGAATCGGGATTTGCCTGGACACTGAACCCTAAACTGCAATTATCAAGTGTAAAGGGCTTTCCATTACTCAGGGAGACATTTATTCTGCTGGATTTCAGATGACCGTCAGCTTTGAAATTCAAGCCAGGTTCCAGGGTGAACCTGAAATTTGTATCCAGGAGGGTGTCGGCTTCAGGAAAAGTGATGGAATGCATTACATATGGCAAAAATCCGGCAAGTGATATTTTTTCAAGGTTAAGAGTTCCTTTTACAGAGAGATTTTTAAAATTAAATCCAGTAGACAAAAATGAAAAATCTCCATCGAAAGCCAACACTCCCTTACCTTTTTTATGTTTATGCTCAGCTGCTAATGAGATAAGATATTTACCGGTTTTATGGTTCAGTCTCAGCTTGAGGTTAACATGATCAAAGTCTGATGTTTTATGGAGAATATAGTCTTTGTAAAACAGTTTTCCATTTGTAATAAACAGGTTTTTCAGTGATATGGAAAAATCAAAACTTTTTTTATCCTGGCTTAATGGTTCAGGCTTTACATCAGGAACAGTAAATATTTTCCACTGTCCATTCTCATCCCTGAAAACAAACAGCTCTGGCTCCTCTAAGATTATTTTAGAAACAATCAGCTGTTTTCTGAACAATGGTAATAGTTCGCTGAGAATGTAAACCCTTTTTATTTTACAAAGAAGTCTCTGGTTGCTTGCATCAATAATTTTCAGGTTGTCAATTTTAATTCCTGTTCCCCGTAAAATATCCCAGTTAATATCGGAAATGCTGATGTTGCAGCCTGTTTTTTCTTTAAGAAGGTCTAAAGTTAACTCTGTGTAGTAAGTAAGATCTTTGAGGAAATATGATAATAGTGTCGTTAAAACTGCCAGGACTATAGCTGTCAATGCAAGGAGGTATAAAGTGAAGTTAAAAAATCTTCTTGTCATTTTTGTTATTTGTGATTTTATTGATAACTAATTCATATGCTTCAGGTAACTATTTATAACACAATAAATGTATTATATAAAGCTTGTAAAACAGACAAATAAACAGAGGTTGAAAATTTTAAATGGAACATACCCTGTTAACACCGCACAACATCGCATTAACCGAAGGAATTCCCTATCGAATTATCAGGCACCTGTCAAAGGGGCAGCGGTTTTATGATGCCAATCTGGACTATTACCCTGAAGACAATGAAGATCTGCGGGCAATTAATGAGATGGAAGAAAATCTTGGTGGGTTGTCGCCTGAACAGGCTGATTTAAGGGTGGTGGCAGATTTCTGCTGTATATGGCGCTATGATTATCCACAAAGGGTTTATGACATATGTTCTATTATTGGTGGAAGCTCCCATACTGCACTGAGGCTTCATTATCAGATATGTCCCCACAGGCGCCGGGAGCTTACGGATTATGCAGAGGCATTAAAAAACTGGCTGGAGGATAAACTCCTTGAAGACGGGGCAGGGCAGACCTGTAAGAAGGTTTACCATTTTCTTGGTGCCAAGGATCCGTTGAAAAGCATGTTGGCAGAAAGGACTTACCTGGGGCTTTCTGCACGTTTTCTTAACTGCTCATTCTGGGGTAACATTGTACAGGGAGATCCTGTTTCCCTTAGCCCCTGTAATGCACAACAGTTGCCACAGAACTGGCATCAAAGAATGGACGAACTTGAAAGCATGATAAGAAAGCAAATGGGACATGAAGCCGGGAATTTTTTATGTGATGTCGGAGGCAGTGCTGAACCCGCGTGTCATTTTAAGTTTATAAGAAGAATAGACATACTGGTAAGCAGTATAGGATGTCTTAAGTGGAGGGGAAACCTGCCGCCAAAGGATGAAAACATTAGGGGAAGAAGACAGATTACACAGACATACCTTGATATCCTTGAAAAATACTGGACAGGGAACAACAAGTTGGGTTCAGATAAACAGGACAGCAAAGTTGAACAGGAACTTTTTATGTTTTTGGGCAAGCCGGATGATCTTAAAAAGTGGCTTGTAGCCTGTCTCTGGAAAAACATAAAAAACCAAACCTTATTCCATGCATACCCGATGAAACGCTGGGTGGAATTTGTACGCATAGGAGAGGAATATATAAAGGCTCTGGAAATTTAAAGGGAACCCCCTGCTGTTTCCCGGGATGTCCCCCCTGAAATTCCAATCAGTGGCTGAAAAAAATATTATGGGTCAAGCAGATAAATCCTGACAATAGTTACAAAGGCATTTTCGGGAAAAATCAGCCTGAAAGAATGTATGGATACACTGACATTAAAAAGAGCCTGAATATATTCAGGGTTGTCAGGACTGGCCTGGTTGTTCGGAACAGAAGAGAAGGACTGGCTGCCTATTACCTCACCGTTGGAATCCAGGGCCTGAACCACCAGAGGATTGCTTTCGGTTATTCCCTCGCCATAAAGCGGGTCAATTCTGATACCCCCTGTTAAGCCTGGTTCTCCGGAATCAAGCTGCAGGGTGGAAACCAGAAAGTCAATCTCTCCATTGTTTGATACACCGATATGTTCAACAGGGTCCTGCCCCTTCTGGTAAACAGCGCCGGCAATTTCACGAAAATCCACTGATAATGTTCCGATTTGAGAATTATCCTCAGCCGAGGTTACAGGGCCTGTCTGGACTCCGGGAGAGATTACGAAATCAGTATATGTCACAAAAGAAAAATCAAAACAGAACAAGAAAAATGGCATTGTGCCGCCATCCGAGCCTTTTTTACCGTCACTTTCATCCTGGTCACCGTCTTTGGCGCTTGTATCACCTGTGCCGGCAGAACCTGGAGTTGCCGTTGCTGTACCACCATTGCCTCCTGCGCCAGGATCCCCAAATGCGCTGTCCCCTCCGTTTCCACCGTCACCACCTACAGCAGTGGCATCCCCGCCTTTGCCAGCTTCAGAGGTGCCTCCGCTGGTATCCCCGCCTTTTCCGCCAACAGCAACAGCATTGCCGCCTGCACCACCATTGCCGGCATCTTCGAATTTACAGTCTCCACCGTTTCCGCTGTTGCCTCCTGTAGCAGTGGCATCGCCTCCGTCTCCACCGATAACCTCAGATGAAGTTACTGGTAGTTTATTGATATTTAGTGATGCTTTTCCTCCCTGTCCGCCGGTAGCCGTAGCCTTGCCGCCATCTCCACCGTCACAGCATTCATCGCCTGGCCCCCCATCACATGCTTCTGCAATTGCCTCACCGCCATCTCCTGCAAGCACAGGTCCAATTGTTACATTCTCCAGCCCGGCTACATTACCGCGTGCATAAAGACGCTTAATATTGTCTGCTCCATTTCCTCCTGTGGCATTAGCATTATTTCCTTTGTCACCAGGGCATCCCGCTGTACCGGCGTTTCCCTTTGAAACCGTAGCGCTTCCACCATTGCCTCCCATACCCGGATTAATGGTTAATGTTCCTTTAGCAAGGTCAATACCAGCAGCAGTAGTCATGCGGAAATTGCCTGATTTGCCACCATTCCCTCCTGTTGCATCAGCGCATACAGCCTCGGCATCGCCACCGTCCCCGCCATCAGCAAGGTTAAGGACCACAGATTTTTCTATGCGGATGGACCCCCCCTTGTTGAATATGTTTAACCTGAGCCCGTTCTTGCCCTTTTTCCCTTCAGCCTTGTCTCCAGGGTTGTTGGTTTCATCCGAGTCAGAACCAGCAGGAGCTGAAGGGCTGTTTACTGTCCAGTTTTTCAGAATTAAATCACGGGAACCTTTAAATTTAAAAATCCATACTGGTTTGTCTCCTGCAGGAGCCGGTGCACCTGCAGGCGGCCATGTGCCGGCTATTGTAACAGGTGGCCCGTCAGCTTTAATTGATCTCAAAGATGTTTTGTTAATATTATATGCTCTTGTAAAAGCATCGTTGTCAGGTGGAAGCGGAACAAATGTCGGCAGATCATCCCCGCTGGGATCTTCAACCTCATCAAACAGCTCTTCGGGGGTGGCCTGAAGCACTGATTAATTATCCGTAATGACAATAAAGCCATTGGTTTCCAGGGCAGAATCCTCTCCAAACATCACCTCTTCATCACTGACTGTTATATAAATGCCTGCTGGCTGCTCATCAAAGGATGTATCATTATCCAAATCAGATATGGCAGAATTAATTGCGCTTAAGGACCCGTCGACCGTAAGGCTGCCGCCGATTTTCAGAGTAAGGCTGCCGTCAGTTGTTTTGAGTGTGCCACTTATGGTTGCGTCTCCTGTAACAGTTATAACAGCGTTGTTTGTAATCAAGGTTGTTTCTCCAGTTGTAACTGTTAATGATTCAAATGTGGTGTCTTCACTGATTGTGTCCTGGGGTTCCTCTGACCCTACAGTAATGGAAACAGTGGCCTCATCGCTTTCTAACTGACCATCATCAGCCTTGAAGGAAAAAGAATCCTGACCTGTGTAACCAGAATCCGGAGCATAAGTAACCGTATCTGATTGATCTGGAAGAATGAAAGGTACAGTGTCAATTAAAACCGCATCCTCTTGAAACAGGCTTCCGTTCTGGGGCAGTGACGTTATTATATAGGTGAGCAGATCATCCTCCGGGTCCTCAGCCTCCAGAGTTATGTCTGTCTGTTCGTCAATACCCACAAAGATTTTTTGAGATGCAGAAACCGGTGGTTTGTTGACAGTTAGAATGTCACAGCCAGTCATGGAAACAATGACTGTTAATGCAATGAGTATTATAAAAATAAAAACAGGTGCAGAAGAATTTTTTGAGGAAAAGGGTTCTTCCTTCTCATAGTTATCGCTCCCTTCACTTTAAAAGATCGATTTTATAAAGATAAATATTTTAATGGCTGGATATTGGACAATATAGGTCAAAGAACCTGGTGTGTCAATATGAAATCCAGTCCCCGAACAATTTTCACTGTCTTTTCCAGTCCCCCCCACCTGTTGCAGATTGTCTGGCCCCCGTATCTATTTTTTGCTTGAATATAATTTTAAGATTTGGTATAAATATATAATTTTATTTAATAATATTTTGAATATATTTAAATTTGCATTATGAATAAAAGCAGCTCTGATGTCAGTGATGTTGGCATTTATGTCGGCTATGGGGCGTCACACTCATGGACATGGTTTGCAGATATTTTTGACAGTGACAGTTATTATTCGGTTTCATTTCTGAACGAACACGATATAAAAAAAGGTAAATTATCAACCTGTAATTTTTTCTTTGTTTCCGGTGGTGATACATTTGCGATAGCTCAGGGTTTGGGCAGCATCGGAGCCTGTGAAATAGAAAAGTTTGTTCGAAACGGCGGTACATATCTGGGTTCCTGTGCAGGTGCATATCTGCCTTTGAACTCATCACTTTCACCCCTTAATATGTTCAATTTTGCAAGTGTCCGAATCACTAACCTTACAAAAAACCTGCCCGAACCGGATAAAAGACCTGAAAAGTTTTGTACTGAATACGGATGCAGGTATGTCTTTCATCCTGTCAGGGGCGAGGTGAAGCTGAGACTCAGGCAATGCTGTGCTGGCAGGCTGGACACTGTTATTAATGCGCCTCTGTATGGAGGTCCTGCCATGCGACATTCGAAAGACATTGAGGTACTGGCTGAATATGATGCATTTACGGAAAAAACAGAGTTTATCATTGACAGAAAGTTTTCTCAACAGACGATTATAGGCCATGTGGCGGCAGCAAGAAAAAGGCATGGTGCCGGAATGTTTTACCTGTTTGGGCCCCATTTTGAGCATCCTGAATATCCTGAGGCCAACAGATTTTTATTTAATATCCTGTCAGATAATATGGGTGCCAGGCATACTGGCAGGAACGTACAGCAAACAGCCGTGCTGCCGGCCATTTCGAACTCATCTGCAAAAAAAAATATTCTGAATTCTTAAGTGAGATAAGCAATGCGAGGATTGTTGCTTTGGCTCTGGAAAGAACGTCATACAGGTGGCTTATCGGAAAAAAGCTGTATGACCCTGAGAAGATACGTGTATTTCTGGAAACGATTTGGTACAGGGCACGACTTATACATTCAGAACAAGGGTATGTCTGTATTTTTCAGGATGATCTGGACTTGCTTGCAGAGTTTTCCAGGAAAATTACAAAATATTTACGAACCCTGAAAAACAGATCTGAAGCTTCTCATGATGGGGGGGGAGTTGCTACAGCACTGTTTTTTACTTTAAGAGAGACGACAGCAAAGTTTTTAACAATATATTTCAGATTAAAGCGTGATGGCCTAACAGAACCTGAAAGGAGGTTGGAATGTACTTATATTTCGAGGCAACCGCAGTACTTTATACATTGACAGTAATTACTGTGCTGTTTCTTTTTGCAGGAATATCAGTCAGTGTTGCGCTGTGGAATAAAGGGAAAGCAAAAAGCCTTCACCACGGGCTGAATGTCCGTGCAATTTTAAAGTCTTTTGTTCTGGATGTAGTACTTCAGTTGCAGATTCTCAAGGTAAGCTTTGTCAGGTGGATAATGCATATCTGTATTTTTATCGGGTTTTTAGGTCTTTTAGCACAAACGTCAATTATGGCTTTTATGAGCCATCTGCTTCCAAGGGATTCATTCCTGGCTCAAACCTGTTTTGATTATAAGGAAGGTGCAGGAGCCAGGGTTCTTGATGTCTGGGGAGATCTGTTTGGCGTCATGCTGCTGCTGGGCTTGATAATAGCGATAATACGGCGCTATGTTATAAAGTCCAAACAGCTTGAAACAATATTAAAGGACAGCATATCCATTACAATTCTTACTGTCATAGCAGTCACAGGGTTCCTGGCTGAGGGATTCAGACTGCTGGACCCGAAATTTGCATCAGTGGCGGTATATTCGTTTGCAGGAAATTTTCTCGCAGATATTTTCAGGGCAACTGGTGTTGGCCCCATGAATTATAATGCATGGGTATGGATTCATGTAATTTTCTCGCTGTTTTTTCTTGGATTCATACCTTTCAGCAAAGCATGGCATGTTTTTGTAAGTCCAATAGAGATTGTTCTGGATGCATCAGAACGGGCATGAAAGGAGAAATATCAATGGATAATAATGACGAAACCAGATCTGCAGAAACAACTGAGGCTGCAGAAACAGCAGAAGTTAAAGATGCCGCAGATTCGGCAGAAATTAAAGAAACTACTGAAGTTCCAGAACCCACAGAAGTTTCCTGCCAGACAGCTGAAAAGATCAATCTGGAAAAATTTTCCCCTCGTCAGCTGCTTGAGCTGGATGCATGTACCAGGTGCGGCGAGTGCTCCAACTGGTGCCCTGCATATGACCAGGACAATCGCGAACCACTTACACCTCGGGGCAGGGCAACACAGTTTAAGGATATTGTTTCGCGCCAGCATGGTGTTTTCAGTGCGGATAGTGTTTTGGGAAGGTTGCTGGGGAAAAAGCCGGTGACTGTTGAAGAGATGAAACAGTTTGCCAGAGATCTTTATGCATGCAGCACATGCATGCAGTGTCATTTTGTATGCCCTGTTTTTATTGATACGGTTGAGCTGTGGGAGCGGATAAGAGAGTGTATTGTGGACAGTGGTTACGGGCCGCTTGAGATGCAGAAGGATCTTGTGAAAAAAACCAAGGCATATGATAATCCCTGGGGTCAGCCCCGGAGTTCGCGGGCCCGCTGGGGAAAAATAGCAAAGAAGAAAAAAAGAATAAAAGAGATCCCGGGGGACATAAGCAAGCAGAAAGCAGAAGTGCTTTACTTTGTTGGATGCACTGCTTCTTATGATAATAATGTTGAAGAGGTTGGGATCAATACAGTCAATATTCTCAGCCATGCTGGTATAGATTTTGGTATTCTGGGAAACAGGGAGAAATGCTGCGGAAGCGTTCTTCTTCGCATGGGTGATCGTGAAAGTTTTGAACGGATTGCAAAAGAGAATATCCAGCAGTTTAACGACCTTGGGTTTAAGACATTTGTGACTTCCTGTGCAGGATGTTTAAAAACAGTCCGTGAGGATTATAAGAAAATCGGGGGACTGAATTTTGAAGTAAAACATACTCTTGAATATATTGTTGATTTGATAAAGGCGGGCAGGCTGGAACTTAAAAATAATGTTAATGCTAAAGTGACATATCATGATCCATGTCACTTAGGCAGGCACGCTGGCTGTTTTGATGCCCCCAGAGAACTTTTGAGTCTGATTCCAGGCCTTGAATTTGTTGAGATGGAGCGTAACAGGGAAAACTCCCGCTGTTGCGGTGCAGGAGGTGGCCTGAAGTCTGCATACCCTGATATGCAGAATGAAATTTCCCAGAAGCGCGTTGCTGATGCTGTTGCAACCGGTGCAACTGAACTTGTTTCAGCATGCCCTTTTTGCTATCAGGGACTCCAGATCGGTATACAGGCAATGGATGCAAAAATCAGAATGCGTGATATTACTGAACTGGTCTGCATGGCAATCGGTGAGGAGCCATCTCCAGAGGACAGGGATAAAAGTTGACAGCAGTCTGCAGTTGGATTCAATTTAAAACAAAATTCCCCGTCGTTTTTGAACGGGGAATTTTGTTTTAAATTGAATTTGTAGCCGGGGGATTTAACAGATAAATAGTGGCTGAACGAAAAGTCCATTAATTACACTTTTTCTGTCATTGTGAGGGAAGCCGTGACCGAAGCAATCTCCTGGAAACAAAGGGATTGCTTCGTCGTTCGTTCCTCACTCCTCGCAATGACAACTTGGAATCAGGACTTTCCGTTCATATTATCTAAATAGTTAATCTAACAGCATATCACTCATTTTAGGCGTTAACAAGAGAAGACCTTATGATGAAAAATATTCTGTATACATATCTGCAAGCAGCAGCGCTGATGCTATGCGTCTTTATATTTGCCTGTACCCCAACAGCAAGCCAGGATGATCCCATACGTCTCGGATACTTACAGAATGACCTGCACCAGCTTCCGCTTTTTGTTGCTATTGAAAAAGGCTTTTTCAAAGAAAAGGGGCTGACAGTTAAAGTTTCCGGGATATTCCGTGCCGGCCCTGAAGAGATGAGCGCATTTGCAGCAAAAGAGCTGGATATAGGATATGTTGGACAGGCTCCTGCTGTCGCATCGGTTTTAAACCAGGTGGCTGATGTTAAATTTCTTGCACAGGTAAACCTTGAAGGATCTTCAATAGTGGTCAGGAAAGAATCAGTGCTTAATAACCTGTCACAACTTGAGGGTAAAACAGTTGCAATTCCCGGACATGCAACCATGCAGGAGTTTCTTTTCAGAAAAGCTGTTAAAAACAGCAAAATTCAAATTGACACAATAAAAATTATGGTTTTAAAGCCTCCTGAGATGATTCAGGCCCTGAGCCAGGGTAATATAGATGCTTTTATTGCCTGGGAGCCATATCCTTCGCAGGCAGTCAGAAAAGGAGTTGGAAGGGTTCTTGCTTCTTCTGAAAACATATGGGAGAACCACCCGTGTTGTGTTCTTATCGGGGATACTGAATTTTGTAATAAAAATCCTGAAGCTGTAAAAAAGATACAGTCAGTGAATAAACAATCCTGTGAGTTTATTAGCAGCAATAAAGATGAGGCAATTAAAATCGGTATAAAGTATACGGGTATGGACAGGGAAACAGTTTCCAAAGCAATTTCAAAGATAAAGTACAGTCCTTTTTTAGCAAGAGAAAAATGCTTTGAGTTTGTTGAATTTCTCAAGCAATTACGCTATGTTAAGGAAAAAAATAAAAAATTTACTTTAAGTCAGTTTTTTTATGAATAAAAAAAAGTTCCTGATACTGTTTCTACTGCTCATTATCTGGCAGATGCTGTCTGTTTTTACATTTTTGCCCGGCAATAAAATTCCCTCCCCCCTGCAAATATTTTTTGCTGTATATGATCTTTTTACGGAAGGCCTGCCACCCGGGAAACCACTGTTAATGCATTGTTTTTACAGTCTCCTGAGGGTAATATGTGGATTTTCGCTTGCTGTGATTTTAGCTGTTCCTTCAGGAATTTTAATAGGTCGCTCAAAGCAGTTACGGGAAATTTTATCACCAGTCATTGAAACCATTCGGCCAATCCCTCCTCTTGCCTGGATTCCGCTTGCGATTTTATGGTTTGGCATTGGTATAAAATCAGCTTCGTTTATTATTTTTCTTGGGAGTTTTTTCCCGATCCTGCTGAGTACTGTTTCAGGAGTTCTTTCTGTAGACGTAATTCTGATTGATGCTGCCAGGACATTAGGGGGAAAGGAGAAAGATATTTTGATTAAAATTTTAATTCCCGGGGCTACTCCAGCCATTTATACCGGACTGAGAATAGGTATGGGTATTGGGTGGATGACTCTTGTTGCTGCGGAATTCACGGGTGTCAGGAGTGGCTTTGGTTTAGGATACATGATAATGGCTGCCCGTGACATACAAAGGCCTGATCTGGTAATTGCCGGTATGGTCACAATCGGACTTATAGGGTATGTTCTTGATTTACTCCTCAGGTTAATGGAGTCCAGATCATTGAGATGGAGATAATATGTCACTTGAACTGAAGAAATTATCTAAAATATTTTATGAGGAGAAAGGCCGGGGTGTTGTGAAGGCTCTTCAGGATATCAGCTTATCTGTTGACGATGGTCAGTTTGTTTCAGTTATCGGTCCAAGTGGTTGCGGCAAGACAACAATGCTTCGAATAATTTCAGGGCTTGAATCTCCAACATCCGGTGAGCTTTTGATCAATGGCGAAAGGCCTGAAGAGCCGTGGAAACAAGTTGGTTTTGTTTTCCAGGAATATGCTCTTTTTCCATGGAGAACGGTTTGCCAAAATATTGAATTCGGTCTTGAGATAAAAAACATTCCGGGAAAGGAGAAAAGACAACGGGCTCTTGAATATATCAACAGATTTGGAATGAAGGGCTTTGAAGATAAATTCCCCAATGAAATTTCCGGGGGTATGAAGCAAAGGGTTGCCATTGCCCGGACACTTGTCAATAATCCAAGTATTGTTCTTATGGATGAGCCCTTTGGTGCCCTTGATTCACACACGCGGAGCCATTTGCAGAAGTTTATTCTGCATGTGTGGCAGCAGTCAAAAAAAACAGTTGTTTTTGTCACACACAATATTGATGAAGCTGTATTTTTAAGCCAGAAAGTTATATGCTTGTCAGCCAGGCCTGGCAGGGTTAAGCTTACTTTTCCAGTAAAATTACCATATCCGAGAGATGTGACAGAAGATGAATTTAACAGGTATAGAAGAGAAATTATAGAGTTTTTAAGTGCAGAAATGCTTTCTGAGCCGGATTCAGCAATAGAGGTTGAACCCGCAGGCTAATTAAACTTAATCTGAGCTATTTTTCAGATAAAGACAGCATAGTGTAACAGCATTTCACTTATTCTCAGCAGACATCCATGTCTGCTTCTGAGGTAAGCATTACGCTTCACCATCCAGGTGAAGCTATTGTAATGCTTAAATCCGTTCAAAGCTGTTACACTATGCTGCTGTTTGTAAAATCATATTTTTTTAGAATCGCTCAATTTAGGTTAAATAAACAGGAGTTTCTTTGTTGTGTCCTGATGGGCATTGCTGCCCTGGACAGAGAATTTCTTATGGATATAAAAAGACTTAGTGTAGAACTTCAAAGTTTTGGTGTCAGGGTTCCGGAAAATTTTCCGGGACGACATGGGGGTGCTGGCCCCTCGGAGGGCTGTGTTTTTATTTTGCAGGGATATTCTATTAGTATTCCCACACACAGCTGGTTTGCAAGGTCGTCTCCATATGAAATTAAGGAAAACGGCAAAACGTTTCTTCTGCTTAAAGGTGATGAAGCTGTTTCTGAAATAGGTATACAACCCCGTCCACAGTATTACAGTTTGCAAACCAGGGAAGGTGTTTCCTTTGAAAAAATCGCACTTTTGCATGGCCGTGACTGCCTTGCCTCAACGGTTTATCAGGACTGTATGTACCGGGGTACTGATTTGCAGTGTAAATTTTGTGCCATAGGGGTTTCACTTGACTCAGGCACGACTGTTTTTGAAAAGGATCCGGATGATCTTGGGTGTGCTGCCGAGAAGGCCATGATGCTTGATAAAGCAGGGCATGTAACTTTGACCACTGGCAAATGGCCTGATGAAGAATCCGGGATTAAGCATCTTTTGCTATGCGTGAAAAGCATAAAACTTAAGACAGACCTTCCTGTACATGTGCAGATATCACCGCCCTGCAGTAATCATGTTTTTGACAGGCTAAAAAATGCAGGTGTTGATACTTTAGGGGTTCATATTGAAACCTGCAACATGGAAAGCCTTAAAAATATTGCACCCTGCAAGGCTTTTGTCGGACTGGAAAAGTACATGAGGAGCTGGGATGATGCGGTGTCTGTTTTTGGCAGAAACCAGGTAAGCAGTTTTCTCATAGCCGGTATCGGGGATGAGCCTGAGGAAATATTAAGGGGTGCGGAACTGATGAGCG
>JAJRXD010000031.1 GCA_024276465.1 Deltaproteobacteria bacterium | reverse complement strand
CAGCACTGACATTTGATGGAACATATTTATGGAATGCTGATGTCAGTGACCAAAAGATCTACAAACTTGACACCACCACCACAACCAGCATCCCCTATGACGGAACACTGAAGTGGAAATTTGAAACTGAATATTATGTTGATTCTTCCCCTGCGATAGGACTGGATGGAACAATCTATGTTGGGGGGGGACGTTTTCTCCATGCAATAAACCCTGATGGGACAGAGAAATGGGCTTTTAAAACAGGAAGTGTTGTGAGGTCATCTCCTGCGATTGGAACAGACGGAACCATATATGTCGGATCACATGACATTCACCTTTATGCAATAAACCCTGATGGCACAAAAAAATGGGCTTTTAAAACAGGATACCAGATAGAATCATCCCCTGCTATAGCATCAGACGGAACAATCTATATTGGCTCAACCGATCGTAATCTTTATGCGATAAACCCTGACGGCACAAAAAAATGGGAGTATAAAGCAGGAACTTCTATCTCCTCCCCGGCAATAGGAAGTGACGGCACAATATATGTTGGATCATTTTCTAAAAACAGGCTCATTGCAATACACCCATGGGGAACTCTGAAATGGAAATCTTTCAGGTTTGGGGGTGCTGCGGAATCATCCCCGGCAATAGGAGGTGACGGGACAATATATATTGGCTCGACCGACAATGATCACCGCCTTTATGCGATAAACCCTGACGGCACAAAAAAGTGGGCTTTTGAAGCTGGAGATGATGTGTATTCCTCCCCTGCGATAGGCCCGGATGGAACTATCTATGTTGGGTCGATTGATAGAAATCTCTATGCGATAAACCCTGATGGAACAAAAAAATGGGCTTTTGAAACCGGGGGCTGGGTTGATTCCTCTCCCGTAATTGGAAAAGACGGAATAATATATGCAGGATCAACAGATCAGTATCTCTATGCAATAAACCCTGACGGCACAAAAAAATGGGCTTTTAATACCACTAATTGGATACTTTCATGTCCTGCAATCGGCCCGGATGGAACAGTATATGTTGGGTCACGGTCTGAACATCTCTACGCAATAAACGGAAGCTCCGGGGGGCTTGCAAACTCAGCCTGGCCCATGTTTCGCCGCAACCTTCAGCATACTGGCAGAGCTGATGAAAAGGAAGACCCACAGACATGCCCTGTGTCTTATATTTTAGGTGATAATGCACAGCAGCTTGAAATCATCAGACAGTTTCGTGATAAGGTCTTAGCAAAAAGCCAAACAGGAAGAAAACTTATTGATCTTTACTATAAAGCATCTGAAAAAACAGTTGAGATCCTTAAAAACAACCCAGCAATTAAAAAATCTGCAAAAAAGCTCCTTGAAGCATTACTGCCAGCAATGGATCAGGTTACAGTGTCATTGCCCATAACCCTTTCCCAAAAAACATTGACAAAAACTGTTTTTCTTCTTGACAAAATTAAATATTTGGTTAAAATATAAAGGTTGAGGCTTTGACGTTGTAAACAACGAATTTCAACAGTCTGTATATTAGGTTGGAGTTCTGATTTATTTAAGTGGCAGATTTGAATTGCAGGAAGGACGTGTTTATTTGGCTTCCTGCAATTCTATTATTTATAGCTGTTTTTCTTCGCATAAAAGCCTCATCTATTGCGCTTTTTCTGCCTGGGAGAAGTTTTCTGTAAAAGGAGAGCCTCACTGTCTGAATTGCATGATTTCCCGGCAATTAAGTTATATTTAAATAAGAGTATATATTAAAATGACAGACTGCATGTTATTAAGTTTTGCATACATGTGTGTGCAACGCAGGCTTTTGATGTTAGGGGCAGGAGAGGGATGAGCCAAGTAAACATGCTGGAAACCGGACCAAAGTTCATACCTGAAGATAAAGTTAAAGAGATCAGAGAAGCATGCAGTATTGTGGAAGTTATTTCTGACTACGTCAGCTTAAAAAAAACTGGTACAAATTACAGAGGGCTTTGTCCCTTCCATAACGAAAAAACCCCTTCGTTTTTTGTAAATGAAGAAAAAAAATTTTTCAACTGTTTTGGTTGCGGGGAAAGGGGTGATGTTTTCTCGTTTCTGATGAAACATGAAAACATGAATTTTCAGGAGGCGGTCAGGTCCCTTTCAAAAAGGACCGGCATCAGCCTGCCTGAAAAGGCTTTAACCCCTCAACAGCAGAAAATGCTTGGTGAAAGGGAGGAGTGTTTCGGAATTAACGAAAGCGCCGCAAAGTTTTATAATGACCTGCTGCTGCAGGACAGGGCAGGAGAAGAAGCAAAAAATTATCTGATAAAACGCGGCATCAACATTGAAACGATTAAGGATTACTGTCTTGGATTTGCACCTGAAGGCTGGGGCAGTGTTGTTAAATATCTCAGAAGCAAAAACCTGTCACTGCCAAACGCTCAAAAACTCGGCCTCATCATAGGTAAGGGTAATGGACAGTATTATGACAGGTTCAGAAACAGGATTGTTTTTCCGATTTATAATGTTTCACACCGCATTATGGGTTTTGGCGGGCGTATTATTTCTGAAGGTGAGCCCAAATACCTGAATTCACCCGAGTCTTTTATATACCAGAAGAGACGAAACCTTTACGGATTACAAACTGCGTTAAAGTATATAAAAAAAGAAAACAGAGTAATCATAGTTGAAGGCTATATAGATCTTTTAAGTCTGCATCAGGCTGGCATTAAAAATACAGTTGCAGCGCTTGGTACGGCACTGACAGAACAGCAGATTCAAATTCTTAAAAGATATACGTCTAACATAATTACTGTTTTTGACTCAGATCCTTCCGGTAAAAAGGCAATGATTAGAAGTCTTGAACCTTTTTTGAACAATTCTGTTTCTCCCCGGGTAGTAATACTGCCGCCAGGGGATGACCCTGACAGTTTTGTTCGTAAACAGGGGCAAAAGGCTTTTGTTGACAGGATTGAGAATGCCGGATCTCTTTTTGACTTTGTTGTTGGAGAAATTGTTCAAAGAAACCAGACAGCTACACCAAGGGGCAAAATAGATGCCTGTGAAGAAGTAGTGCCTTTTCTTAAAATGATTTCAGATGAGATGGAGAGAGATCTGTATGTTCAGAAGGTTTCTCAAAAGTTAGGCATTAAACAGGAGCACATTTATTCAAAAATGGGCAGCACCTCAAAACCGGGTCGTTTTGCCAGATCTGAAAAGCCAGTACTGCAAACCACCTCAGCATTTCAAAACAATGCTGAAAAGCTGATACTGAGAATTATGATAGATTATCCTGAAACCATCGATATTGTTGAAAAGGAAGCCTTGCTTGAAGATTTCACAGAACCTGACTTGAAAGAGCTTGGGAAGCTGTTGTGTATGGAAATCAAACAGCATGGGAAACACAACCTTCCGTATCTGTTTGACAAACTTGAAAATGAAAGCTGGAAAAAAATTATTGCAGAACTTTCTTTTCAGGATAATTATGCAGGGAACCATGTAAAAACTTTAGAGGACTGTATCAGAGACCTTCGCCTGAGAAAAAGCAGCAGGGAACGGAAGAAAGTTAAAGCCCTGATTGAGCAGGCAGAGACAACGCGTGATGATTCATTATCTTTAAAGTATCAGTTAGAGTATCAGAACCTTTTACAGGAAGAGAGAAAGATTCAGCGATATAAATTAAATTTTTATCAAATCTAAAAGGAGTATTTTAGATGGGAAGAAAACCCAAGACAGAACAAGTTAAACAGCTTATAGATATAGGGAAAGAGAAAGGATTTCTGACCTATGATCAGGTTAATGATGTCCTTCCGCCAAAAACTGTTTCCCCTGACCAGATAGATGAACTTATGCTCATGTTTGGGGAAATGGATATTGAAGTTGTTGATTCCAATCAGAAAGTAAAATTACAGCAGCGAAAAGCAGGCAAAATTGTGCGGGCAGAGGAAGAAACAAGTGAGGGAAAAGATCTGTATGGTAAGCTTAATGACCCTGTGCGCATGTATTTGAAGGAGATGGGTTCAGTATCGCTATTGTCCCGGGAGGAAGAGGTTGAGATTGCCAAAAGGATAGAGGAGGGTGAAAGGGAGGTGTTGCAGGTCGTCCTTAATTCCCCTATTACACTCCAGGAGGTTTTTTTGTTAGTAAATCTGTTAAATAAAGATCAAATATCCATAAGTGATTTAATAGCTGATTTTGATGATGAAGATGGTGATATAGATGAAGAAAAATACTGTTCTGTTTTTTCAGGCCAGATGGATAAGATTAAAAAGCTTTATGCTGAAAATGAGCGAATACAAAATCGTCTCGCTACAAAAAAACAGTTGAGTGAAACAAGGAAAAAGCATTTAAGAGAAAAAACAGAGAAAAACAAAGTTGCTATTTTTGAAAGTCTGCAGGAGATCAATCTGAAAAAAAAGCATATTGAAAAGATTATTTCAAGACTCCGTGTATTTCTTGAAAAAATCGAGTCATCAGAGCGCTTTATTTCCAGGTGCTGCAAAAAAGTTGGGCTTGATGTCAAGGAGATTCGAAACCTGATTCGTCAGGGGAAAAAAGGCAGGAGTGAACAGAGGAAGATACAAAGAAAATATGGTTTAAAAATTGAGTACTTACAGAGCGTTGAAAAGGAGATCAGAATTCACACCAAAAAAATCCGCGAGATCGAAAAAGAGTCGGGTCATTCTGTAACAGGGCTGAAAGATGCTTTAAAACATATTGACAGGTGGGAGAATAAAGCAAAAATTGCAAAGGATGAGCTTGTCCGGTCAAACCTTCGTCTGGTAGTAAGCCTGGCAAAGAAATATACAAACAGGGGCCTTCAATTTTTAGATCTTATTCAGGAGGGAAATATAGGACTTATCAAGGCTGTTGAAAAATTTGAATATCAGCGGGGCTATAAATTCAGCACCTATGCGACGTGGTGGATCAGACAGGCCATTACGCGGGCAATAGCTGATCAGGCACGCACCATACGAATTCCGGTACATATGATTGAAACTATTAACAAGCTCATAAGAACATCGAGGTACCTTGTACAGGAAAGGGGCCGCGAACCTAATCCTGATGAGATAGCAGAGAAGATGGAGCTGCCTTTGGAAAAGGTGAGAAAGGTTTTAAAAATAGCCAAAGAACCGATCTCCCTTGAGACACCCATTGGTGAACAAGAAGACAGCCATCTTGGTGATTTTATTGAAGATAAAAAGATAATTAATCCCATGGATTCAGTTACTTATGAAAATCTTTCTGAACAGACAAAGGGTGTGCTGGCTACCCTGACCCCAAGGGAAGAAAAGGTTTTAAGGCTGCGTTTTGGAATAGCGGAAAAAGCGGATCACACCCTGGAGGAAGTTGGAAAAGATTTTGATGTAACAAGGGAAAGAATTAGACAAATAGAAGCCAAAGCATTGAGAAAACTCAGACATCCAATTAGAAATAAAAAACTTAAAAGCTTTGTGGAATATTAATAAAACATTTAAATAAAAAAAAGTGGGCTCATAGCTCAGCTGGTAGAGCCCCCGGCTCATAACCGGATGGTCCCAGGTTCGAATCCTGGTGAGCCCACCAGCAATAATTTAAAATGGTAATAATTTTATACTCATATTATAATATTTTTAATGTTTGTTTATATTTTGTTGAAAAATGCACCCTTAGACAGGGTGCATTTTTTTGTGCTTAAAAACTTTTTTAAAGGAGGTTGTTTTGAGAAATCAGCTTGAATTGTTATTTAAGGTTCAGACAATAGATACTAACATAATAAATTCGGAGAAATTACAGGCAAAATATCATGATGAGATTGCAAAATTAGAAGAGAAGATCAGGGGCGAAGAGGATCAATGTAAAAAAGAGCAGGAAAGGTTAGAGGAGCTTGAGAAGGAGCACAGAAACCTGGAAAGGTCATTAAACACCCTGGAAGATCAGAAAAAAAAGATCGAGGATAAGCTTCTGGCAATCAAAACAAACAAGGAATATCATGCTGCTCTTCAGGAAATAGAGACTGTTAAAGAATCCCTGAAAAAAAAAGAGGATGAAACTATTACTAATCTGGATAAAATTGATTCGGAAAAAACAATTATCAAAAAATTAGAGGTGGATCTGAAAGAATCAAAATCAGAATATGAAGAAAAGAAAAGACAGATTGAAGAGGAGCTTAAAAACCATCTTGATGATATTGAAAAACAGAAAGAAAAGCGGGTTTTGCTGGTTGAGGAGATAGATGCTGATATTTTTTCAGATTATAAAAGGATCCAGAAGGTGAGACATGGTTATGCGCTTGCTATCGCAACAGATGAGCAGTGCATGGGGTGCAGCATGAAAATACCTCCACAGATATATAATGAGGTTGTGTTTGCTGAAAAAATTAAAACATGTCCTCACTGCAACAGAATTCTATACGTTCAATATGAAACTGACGGTAAAGAAAACAAGGCATGAATAATTTTTTTATTTGATTCCGGTCCTTTTTTGTACCATTGAATGGTATCCTCTTTAGAAGGTTGAATATGTCGTTTACTCCCATGATAAAACAGTATCGGTCCATAAGAAAGACCCTTTCAGAGGATACTATACTGTTCTTTCGCCTTGGTGATTTTTATGAAATGTTTTTTGGAGATGCAAAACAGGCCTCATCCATCCTTGATATTACACTTACCGCAAGAGAAGCAGGGGACAATAATAAAATACCGATGTGTGGTATTCCCTATCATGCTGCACAGGGCTATATAAACCGTCTTACACGATACGGTCTTAAAGTTGCCATATGCGAGCAGGTAGAGGACCCGGGACAGTCAAAAGGGATTGTCAAAAGGCAGGTGGTTCGCATTGTAACTCCTGCTACCAATCTTGAAGATGAAGACGGGGAAGCAAACCAGTTTAACTATATTGTTTCAATCTGCCGGAATAATAAAGTGTGGGGGTGTGCATATCTCGATCTTGGCACAGGTGATTTCAGGATTGGGGAATTCAAAGACACAAAAGAACTTGGGGATGAATTAATCAGGTTAAACCCCCGGGAATGTATTATGTCCGGGAAGATGAGGGACATAATACTGAAATTTTTTAAAGCAGACAGCCCGGTGGTCAACGAAGTTGAAGACTGGGTTTTTGATCAGGAAGAAGCTGAAAACAGAATTCTAAAAGAATTCAAAGTATCATCTCTGAGCAGTTTTGGAATTGGGGACCTGACAGCCGGCATATCATCTGCCGGTGCAATTATTTATTACCTTAAGGATAACCTGCACAAATCCATTGATCATCTTAAAAAACCCATTCTGTTCCAGAATTCAAAATTTATGCGCCTTGACAGGCAGACACTTGGAAACCTTGAGCTGACTGTTTCCTCTGTTGGAGATAAAAAAGCTCCAACCCTTTACAGAATTCTTGACAGAACAATTACCCCAATGGGAGCTCGTCTTCTTTCTCTGTGGATAAAAAGACCTCTCATTGATCCAGCCAGTATCAACGGGAGGCTTGGGGCTGTGGAGGAGTTGATTTCAAACCTGGAAATACTGAGCGATCTGAAAACCCATTTAAGATCCATTAAAGATATAGAGCGCCTTCTTGCAAGAATAAATTGCGGGACCCCCTCTGCGCGGGATATTGTTGCTCTTGGCTGTTCTTTGAAGGCCATTCCTTTGCTGAAGGAAACAATTTCTGATCTTAAAAGCAGGCAGATCAGCAAACAGTTTGACAGTCTCTTTGAGCTAAAGGAACTGGCAGATACAATTGAGCGGGTATTTGTTGAACTGCCGCCACCAACAGTCCGTGACGGGGGTTTTATTAAAAGCGGCTACAGTAAAGAACTGGATGAGTTGAGAAACATCTCCTGCAACGCAAAGGAATGGATAGTCTCGCTCCAGAAAAAAGAAATGGAGAAAACCGGTATCAAGTCGCTTAAAATAAAATATAACAGAGTTTTTGGCTATTATATTGATGTAACAAAGCCCAACCTTTCCATGGTTCCTGACCATTACATGCGAAAGCAGACCCTTGTCAACTCAGAACGTTTTATAATACCTGAGCTCAAGGAATACGAAGAAAGGATCCTTGGGGCAGAGGAGAAAGCCAGGAAGCTTGAATATGAACTGTTTGAAAAGACGCGCGGGCTTGTACTCCGGTCCATATCTGAAATTCAGAAAACAGCTGATGCTGTGGCCGTGCTTGACGTGTTAGCCTCATTTTCAGCTGTTGCTATTGCAAATCATTACTGCAAACCGGAAATATCTGACAGCTCAGTTATATATATAACAGGCGGACGCCATCCTGTTGTTGAGCACACATTGGATGACGGACAGTTTGTAGACAATGATCTGCTTCTTGATACAGATGAAAATCAGCTTTTTATAATTACCGGCCCGAACATGGCAGGAAAATCCACCTTTATACGGCAGGTCGCCCTTATTGTTTTAATGGCCCAGACAGGATCGTATGTGCCTGCAAGGGTTGCAAAAATTGGCGTTGTTGACAGGATTTTTTCCAGAATAGGCGCATCTGATAATCTTGCCGGGGGTGAAAGCACATTTATGGTTGAGATGATTGAAACTGCAAATATTCTCCATAATGCTACACATCACAGCCTGCTTGTTTTTGATGAGATCGGAAGAGGAACATCCACCTTTGACGGATTGAGCATAGCATGGTCAGTCTGTGAATACCTGAACAGGGAAAATTTCAGGCCCAAGTGTCTTTTTGCCACCCATTATCATGAATTGACCGAGCTGAGTGATCACCGCAGGGGAATAAAAAACTTTAATGTAACCGTGAAAGAAATTGAGGATAATATTCTGTTTCTGAGGAAGGTTGTACCAGGTGGTGCGGACAGAAGCTATGGTATTCATGTTGGAAAACTTGCAGGCCTGCCCATGGAGATAATAACAAGAGCCGGAGAAATTCTTCTTTGCCTGGAGGAGGAAAAAATTTCTGAGCAGTCAATAGCTGAGATTTTGAAGAAAAAAAGGGCAAAAACAACAGTCTATGACCTTCCCCTTTTTAAATCTTTAAAAAAAGAGCCCGGGGAACATGCATCCTCTTTTGATGCCTTGCAGAAGGCCTTGTCTCAAAACCCGATTTTCAGGGAAATTAAGGATATTGATGTTAATAATTTCACACCAATGCAGGCGTTCATGAAAATAGTTCAGTGGAAAAAAGAGCTGGAAGACAATGGTTTTAAAAATAAAAAATCTTAACAAATAAAAGTCAATGGGGAAAATAAAGGTTCTTTCAGAGTTTACAGCTAACAAGATAGCAGCAGGTGAAGTTGTAGAACGCCCGGCTTCTGTTGTTAAGGAACTTATGGAGAATTCACTTGACGCAGGTGCAAGGGAAATTTCAGTTTCTGTCCGCCACGGGGGTAAAAGCTACATAAGCGTTAAGGATGATGGACAGGGAATGGACAGGGAAGATGCCCGGGCCTGCCTGCAGCGTCATGCAACAAGCAAGCTGTCGGATGCTGAAGAAATTGAAAGAATTGAAACCCTGGGTTTTCGCGGAGAGGCTCTTCCAAGCATTGCAGCAGTATCGCGTTTTTCTTTAATTACCCGTCAGCAGACAGATAACACTGCAACTCTGATTAAAGCTTCAGGTGAAGTTGTTGAGCCTGCAGGTGAGTGCGTGTCTAACCCCGGGACTGAGATAGAAGTAAGTGATCTTTTCTTTAACACACCTGCCCGGAGAAAGTTTCTCAAGTCTGATGCTGCAGAGAACAATGCCATAGCAGATGTGTTTAATGCTCTGTCTCTGTCCCGCAGTGACGTGTCTTTTTTTTTAAACCGAAGTGGAAAAGAAGTTGCAAATTATTCTGCATGCAGGGAACTGCTGCAGAGGATAGAACAGGTATATTCTCCTGATTTTACTGATAAGCTTTCTGAAATAGCAGTTGATAAGCCTGATTTCAGACTAACCGGCTATATAGGAGCACCGGACTACACGAGGGTTAACCGGACAGGCCAGAAATTTTTCATAAACAGCCGGCCGGTTCAGTCAGTTTCTTTCAGTGCTGCTTTGGGGCGGGCATATGAGGAGTTTTTACCGCAAAGAAGATTTCCTGTTGCAATCCTTTTCCTTGAAATTGACCGCGGTTATGTGGATGTAAATGCTCACCCTGCAAAAAGAGAGGTGCGCATAAGGAGCGAGCGGTTTTTTCAGGACGTTATAATAAAGGCAATTCAGAAGGTGCTTAATGAAAAAGGATTTTTTTACGGAAAAACAGTCCGGCCTGACAATGTTTTTCCCTCTGAAAGGTTATCATACGGGCAGGGTCCAGGCAAACTGTCATTTCATACCATGAAGGACGCTACAGCAGAATGGGAGCCTGAAAATCAGAAACCCGGGCCATCTGAAAATACTGGCGCAGATATTTTCCTGAAAAAGCATAATGTTCCTGAACCCCATCAGGATACAATAATCACACCTGATAACAGTAATCCTTTTGGTGTCGTTAATGTCCTGGGACAGGTGCTTGGTACTTATATTATTGCAGAAACAGAGGAAGGCTTTGCTGTGTTTGACCAGCATGCGGCTCATGAAAGAATTTTGTATGAAGAGATACTTGATTCATTTACAAAAAACAAAACATCTTCTCAACAGGTCATGTTTCCAGTTACCCTGCACCTTAATCTTCAGGAAACCCCCCTCATGGAAGAGTATATGGACAACTTTCACAAGACAGGGTTTAGCATTAATCCCCTTGGGGGAAACACATTTTCAATTGATGCTGTTCCTGCCTTTATGCCTGAAACAGATCCTGGAAGCACGATAAAAGATACCCTGCATGAGCTGATGGAAAGATCTTCAACCAGGGCCTGGGAGACCAGGCAGCAGGATTTTGCGGCAATTCTTGCCTGTAAAACCTATTCAGTTAAGGCAGGCAATCTGCTTGATGTTAAAGAGATGGAACATCTGATTAAAAGACTGGGCACAAAAAGAAATCCCCACACCTGCCCTCACGGAAGGCCTACTTTTTTTCTTATGACAAAAGATGAGCTTGAACGAAGGTTTAAACGAAAATAGAATTATTTAATAATCGGGGCTTATCATTATGAATCAGAAAATTAAAATAAAAGAGCCAAAAGGAAGGCTGGGTGTTCTTATCCCCGGCATGGGAGCTGTAACCACAACATTTCTGGCTGGAATCGAGTCCATTCGTCGCAGAATGTATCCCCCGTATGGCTCTCTGACCCAGATGGGGCACATCCGGCTGGGGCGCAGAGATGAAAAAAGGCAGCCTCTTATCAAAGATGTTATTCCACTTGCAGACCTGAATGATATTGTATGCTGCACATGGGATATTTTTCCAGACAATGCATATGAAGCAGCAAAGAATGCCCGGGTACTGGCAAATGAACAGCTTGATCCTGTAAAGGATTTTCTTACGTCGATGAAGCCTCTGGAAGCTGTTTTTGACCAGAGATATGTAAAAAAACTGAGTGGTTCCCATGTTAAGCAGGGCAAAACCTGGTGGGATAAACATCTGATGCTTGAGGATGATATCGGGAAATTCGCAGACACTCACAGCATCAGCAGGATGGTTATGATATGGTGTGGTTCAACAGAAGCCTATCTCGAGCCATCTGAAGTTCATCAAAACATTGATGCTTTTGAGAGGGGTCTGAAGGCAAATAATGAATCTATCTCTCCCAGTATGGTGTATGCTTATACAGCACTCAAAAATAAAATCCCGTTTATAAACGGAGCCCCGCACCTGAGCTGTGACATTCCGGCCCTGGTACAGCTTGCTGATCAGACAGGGGTTCCGGTAGCTGGGAAGGATTATAAAACCGGGCAGACGCTGATAAAGACCATGATCGCCCCGGGTCTGAAATCCCGCCTCCTGGGCATTGACGGCTGGTTTTCCACAAACATCCTTGGAAACCGGGACGGTGAAGTCCTTGATGACCCGGGTTCTTTTAAAAGCAAGGAGGTATCAAAACTCTCAGTGCTTGATAACATTTTGCAGCCGGATGTATATCCTGAACTGTATGGAAACATGTATCACAAGGTCCGCATAAACTATTACCCTCCCCGGGGGGATGAAAAAGAGGGTTGGGACAATATTGACATTTTTGGATGGATGGGCAGGAAAATGCAGATCAAGATTAATTTTCTCTGCCGTGATTCCATACTTGCAGCACCAGTAATTCTGGACCTGATCCTGCTGATCGATCTGGCACAGCAGGCTGGAATGGGAGGCATACAGGAATGGCTCTCCTTTTATTTTAAATTCCCCATGACTGCCAGGTCAGTCTATCCCGAGCATGACCTGTTTATCCAGATCACGAAACTGAAAAATACATTGCGCTACCTGATAGGAGAAGACCTGATCACTCATCTTGGAATTGAATACTGCAACTATTACAACTAAGGCCTGAACAAGTGCCCGGATTTTTGAAAAAACTGCAGAAAAGGTTTGAATGCTTTTCAGAACCTGGTAATATTTAAGTGAGAACACAGGTCCGCAGGCATGTACGACTGCAATTCAGACAGTATTTTTTTTATAAGCCCAGACCGATAGCCCATCCTTAAAACACGGGACAAATCGCCCACCTTAAAATTTCAAAGAAAAAAATTCAGAATTATTTATTATTCTAAAAAATCAGCTTGCATATCATGTCTGGATATACTATATATACAGACATGAGCATCAAAAAGTCAAGAGAAAAATTAAGCCGTATCAGACAGCAGATATATCTGTTAAACAAAACAAGACAAAAACAGGTTGGCAAATTACTTCATCCAAAGCCAATGATTGTGGGTTCGCTTTATGAGGTTTATAAAACATGCAGCAAACCGAATTGCTGCTGTAAAAAAGGACAAAAGCATGGGCCTTTTTTTGCTCTTTCCATATCTATTGAAGCCAAACGGAGCGTAAAGATGGTAAGGAAGAAGGACTTAGAAGTAGTTAGGCAAAAAGCGCAGGCATATCAGGATTTTCAACAGGGGTTAGCCAAAATACGAAAAACAAACAAGCAGATTGATATACTGCTTGAACAGATAAAACAACAATTTTTGGAGCAATATAAATGAGTGATGATAGAGCTGTGCCAATTATTTATGAGAGCAATCGTGAGAAGGTGTTAAAGGATCTAAAGCGTGAAAACGTTGATTATCTTGATCTTGCCGACTGGACATTTCAGGACAAATTTTTTGCATTTTTGTTAGGGATAAGATTTTTTGAGATTTGTGGCGCCAGTTATCCAAGTCCACGCAAAAAGGAAGAAGTGGCATTGTGGTTTTTGCTGGCATGCAAAGTTCAAATGAAACTTCATACTACAGCATCTTTTGAACAACTGCCCGGGCTGCTAGCGCAGCGGCTCAATTTTATCAAGGGTGAAGTTTAATGCAGGTGGTGTAAATGGTGGTTTCAACAACAAAAACAAGACCAGGCGCAGTTGTCCCATACATCATGATACAGCGGAGGAAGTTTTTCAAAGATACCAACACCTTTGAACTAAGGGATTGGCACAACTTTGATGTTCAGAAATTCATCAGAAAAAACAGAGGGTTTGACAAACGCGGGATTTTTTTATTGGACCAGACTCATGTGGTGGTACCAGAGAACAAAAATTATAAGGGTGCTGTAAGAATGCCAGTGGATGAACATGGTCAATTAATTGATATGAGTAACATGTCAAAAGAACAAAAGAAGGGGGTAAAATATCACCCATGCTACACATTAAGTGAACTGCTGCATATTGACAAAGGCCAACAGGGTTTTATTTTTTCTGGTTATCAATGGGGTCCCGGCAACGTAGATGAACTGGTTCAAGCCAGACAGTTTCCGGATTCCCGATAACTACCTTCGGGAATGACATCTGCATGCTTTTACCCGAAGGCCGGGCGGAACAAAGGTGAAGTGAAGATTCCGACAACCCTGAAAGTCAATCTAAGTATTTAAAATTACACAACATATTGAATTTACGAGCGAGTTTAAAAGAGTTTAACATAATTTTTGTACGATACTGGCCGCATAATCGCATACAAAAAGTCATTTAATGTTCTTTTTATCTTTTTTGTAACCATGTCGTAAGATATGTCGCAAGTTTGTCACAGCTGAGCCAATTCATATTTACGGGTAGGATCAGTTGCCACAGTTCCAACCCCAACAATTATATTTTTAGATAGCATGGTTTTCAGGTCTTTCTGAAGGGTACAGCGGTTCACTTCCGGGCAAAGCTGTTTATAGTTAACAAGCTTTAACTTTGTTTTTTCAGTTTCGAAAGAAGATACTGGATTCTTTCAAAGGCATCACGTTTTAGCATTTCCCCCTCTTCCGTATCCCCAACATCCTCGAATGCTGCAACATGGGTAGGACCAATATGATTTTCTGTCTTAAATTTGTCAGCAATTTTTACCAGCCCTTCCCGAACCATACTGTTATCAAGGTAGGATTTGAATTCACTGACAATAGCATCGAGACCACCTGGATAGTTTTTCACACAATAATAAATATCCCAGGAGTCTTTTTCCTTTAAGCGGTCATGCAGTGCCATCCCTTTCATCACCAGGAACGGTACAATTGAAGCAACCCTAATCTGTACAGTATCTTTGCCGCCATTGGGCAGATAACCTTCTACCGTTGTTTCAAACGGATGTTCAAAGGCCAGATCACAACCGCGCACCTTTCTTGCCAGAACATCCTGAACCTTTTGATGTCGGTGTCCCGTAGCTGTGCCTGCATATTCTCCGGAAAGAAGATCAATCTGCACCTTAACTGCTTTTCCCTGCACCTGCACTGTTCTAAAAAATATAAACGGCTGTCTACCCTGCTCATAGCCCCTACCCAGCAGAAGCTCCTGAATCGTTTTGTATCCCTCATCCTGGAGCAATTGATGATTCAGTGCGAGGTCAATATCTATGCTTCCAATAAAAGGATCTTTCTGTTCAGGCAAAAGCAGATACGGAACCCAGCCGCCTATGATGACAATGTGATCACGGTACTGCCCCAGCAGATGCACAAGTTCAATGATAACAGATCGTGCTGCATCGACTGCCTCCTGAGTATAATCATGCTTTGTTACCATTCCGATCGGATAACCCTTTCCAGTAAAACTTCAGCTGCTTCTTCTCCCCTTCCGGGGAAACCCTGTAAATCGAGATACAACTGTATGGATGATACCACATTAATACCTTCAACTTTTTGTGTGCCATAGAATACACCTTCATCATATGGCGAGAAAAGCATTATGTTTGATCCACTGGTGACTTCCTTTAGGTTCAACTTTTCTGACACTTCATCAATATCACTGCTGATATATGCCATGACCCGTTGATACCGCACAGCAGGCGCAAGCCTGGCCGCACCGGAAAATCCGGTTAACGCATAGCCAATATCTTTTTGGCTGCAGATTTCAGCAATGTCCGTTTCGATTTCCAGTATGGTCTTCAATGAATAAAAATTCCGGACCTGATTTTTCTTATATGAATAATTTTTGGACCACTCTGAAAGAAGATTTTCCGGAGACTGCAGTTTAATTCCTTTTGTGCCTGTCTGAACTATCTCCCTATCCTCCAGGCGTTTTTTAATATTTGAAATCAGTCCCAGGCTGACACCTGCTTCATCAGCCAGTATCTGCGTTTTCCAGCTTTTCCCGGAATTGTTCAGCAGTACCCTCAAAACCCTGGTTGCTTTGGGTGAGTATAGAGTTCGAAGCTCCCGTCGCTGGGGTGCAGGATTTTGTTTTCCGGACTGCTCAATGTAAACACTACCAAAGCTCAAGTGACAGTTTCCGGCAAAGTCAAGAAAGCCAACTTCATCCTGGCTGCATATTTCAGCTGATGCAGAAGAGATGTATGGAGCACAAAAAACACAGTAGGAATTCGGGAAAGCCTCTTTGTACCTCAGTAGTTGATTTACAGCATCCCGTGCTATTCGAGGCTGTCCGTTGTTTTTAACTTCTATAAGAATAATCTGCTCCCCTTCAGGTGTTGAGCTTTTTATTACTAAATCAGGAGAGGGCTTTTTATCAGAACTTTCCAGCTGAATATCCTCAATTTTAAGAAACGGCACCTTTTCAAGGCACGATTTAAAAGCTTTTTCTGCTTTTTCTTGAAGGTCTTTTTCAACATTTTTCACTATAAATATCCTTTTCAACAAACGTTAAAATTATACATATAGTGAAAAAATAAAGTTTGTCAATAGTTTTTTCAATAAATTTATTATTTTCAACATAAAATAACAAATGGTCAAGTCTCCGTTTGACTCTTGCATGTCATGCTTAATCCTGTGCCCTGGTTCGTGAGCTGTTTTCTTTGTGTGTTTTGTGGTTTAGCATTTTTAACTGATTCCCTGCCAAAGCTACTTGTCAGCCCCTTGAAAAAGGGGATCCAGTTCTTCTATTGTGTTTCTGGATTCCCGATAACTACCTTCGGGAATGACATCTGCATGCTTTTACCCGAAGGCCGGGCGGAACAAAGGTGGGGATTCCGACAACCCGGAAAGTCAATCTAAGTATTAAAATACATAACATTTTGATTTTCCTGTCGAGTTTAAAAGAGATTAACATAGTTTTTGTACGATACTGGTCGCATAATCGCATACAAAAAAATATTTTACAAACCCAATTCCTTTTTTAGTTGGGCATGACTTTTCCATTTTTTGTTTTTTAATTTAACTTCCAGAGCCGACAAGTAATCTGATTTATCCTCTTCAATCTCCTTCAGCCTTTTATATTCTTTATAATCCATAAGAACTGCGATAGGTTTTCTGCCTTCTTTAACGATTTGCGTTTTAATCATGATAAGCCTCCTGTCGATGCTTTACTTCATAGATAAACATCATATTACCATCGTCATCAAATATTATACGATAATTGCCAGCCCGCAGTCTTTTAAAATTTCCATATTTACCCTTGAGAACCTTGATATCAAAATTTCCTTGAGGATTATTTCTGTACTTCTCAATGGCTCTTAATATCATAGCAGCACTTTTCTTGTCACCTTTAGCAATCCTTTTGAGCTGCCGGACGGCTTTTTCAGAATATTTAATTTCCATAAAAGAATTTTATATTGTATTAATAAAAGTTAAGCAATGTTAATCTTATGATGAGATTACAACTATTTGCTTATGATGTCAAACTGAGAGAAAACAGGGTACGATGGTTCTTTATCAACTTATTTGTTTTAGGCTGTTCGGGCAGTTCATCTGAACAAGCTTGATTCCTTCCAAAAATCCAGCACCCAGCGGCACCCAAGACGAAAACAGCCCGTAATTCACAAGAAATTACAGGCTGTTAGTTCAAAATTGTGCCGAAGGCCGGAGTCAATCTAAGTATTTAAAATTACATAACATTTTGATTTTCCTGTCGAGTTTAAAAGAGATTAACATAGTTTTTGTACGATACTGGTCGCATAATCGCATACAAAAAAAACAATTTGTCAGCAATTTTTTCCAGCTCTTCATACAGCTGGAAATGCATTCAAGTATTCCCGATGAATCAGGATATTGGAAGAAACTTCACGAAAAATTGCATCGCGTATGCTGATGCGTGTATCCCCTTCAAGATAAAAGGGGTCTGAAAGATGCTTTGCAATAAATGCCATGATGCGCTCATAACTTTCAATCAAGTTGGTGGCAACAAAGTCCCTGTCATCATAACGATCAATGTTTATCCTTCTTAATATCAAATCAGTACGGTGGTGAGGAACTGCACTGAAAATAACATCGTCTTTCCCAAGAAGCAAAATACCCGCCAGGGTAACTCCGCTTTTGCCTGTTTCAAGATCTGTCTGAAAAAGCTGGGCGCTTTTTACAAGCTCAAAATCGTCCATGCGGCCCCAGGGATGATCTTTTCTCCGCAACGTAGCAATTTTGCGGCATTTTGCAATGAGATCCGCTCGCAAATTATCAAGGGTGGCATACGGATAAATTTTATTCTCCGAATAACTCACCTGTTTACGGTGGTATAATTCTGCCACCAGCCTGCTGTGATCAGTGATATCCAGATCACCATCTTCATTACGGTCAAAGATGCGACCATTACAACGGTGAACCTGTGAACTCTCCGGTACATAGATCCGTAATATGATATTCCCGTTCATCAAAATCTCTTCCACTGAGAGATAACATGCGGGATTGATTTTTTGCTGGTTGTTAAGTGCTGTTACAAAATCTTTTTTGAGTTGACTTACTCTGCCAGAATCAACACCTGTTATTTTTCCAGAATCGCTGACACCTAACAGCAAGGTGCCCCCATGTCGGTTAAGAAATGCACATACAGTATCATATACATCTTTATTAAGACTCTGGCGGGATTCCTTAAACTCCAGATTCAGACCTTCTCCCTGTCTGATCAGATCTGTAATTACTTGTTGTTTATTCATGAAAACGCCATTGTTATCCTAAATTATTATTCTGAAAATAGTAAAACCGCTTTTAATCCTTAACGATTTGCGTTTTAATCATGCTATACTTTCTAGGCAATTCTCGATGAACATGTCACAGCATGTCATAGCTGCATGTCACAGCTTGTCATAGCTGCATGTCACAGCTTAGCCAGTTTATATTTACGGGTAGGATCAGTTGCCCCTGCTCCCACCTCTAAAATTATACTTTTAGAGAGCAGAATTTTCATGTCTCGCTGGAGGGTACGGCGGTTCACTTCCGGACAAAGCTTTTCATACTCATTAATAGTGAGCTTGTCATTTCCCAGTAAATAGTCAACGGCCTTGATTTGGCGGTCATTCAGATTGTGCTTTTGGATTACAACATCGCGTTTTATGGCCTGTCTGCCCCGCTGTGTAACCTCGCGCATCTGAATGGACAGACCTTCTATATAATATTCAAGCCAACCAGTCGTGTCCATTCCTTGATCGCGCACTGCCTGAATGGCACTGTAGAAAGCTGATCGCTCACGGTCATAAAACTCACTGATGGTAAACAGCCGCTTAAAATCATAGCCTTCCCTATATAGGCACAGGGTAGACAAAAGACGCGAAGACCTGCCGTTGCCGTCCATAAAGGGATGGATATGCACAAGCTGAAACTGGGCGATACCGATGACCAGTACCGGATGAATATCCTTTTTTCTGTTAAGCCATGCAACCATCTCAGCCATGAGAATAGGCACATCATGCGCAGGCGGGGGCGTATAAATTGTTTCACCGGTGGTTGAACTGACCACGTAGTTTTGTACTTTGCGGTATTTGCCGGGAGAAGCTTTTCCGCCACGTACACCCTGCACCAACCTCTTGTGAATTTCACGAATCAGGCCTTCGGTAATCGGCCCACCGCTGTTAAGATATTCAGAGACAAAATCAAAGGCCCGGCGGTAGTTTAAAAGCTCGCGGATATCATTCTGGTCTGCCTCAGGCACTTCCTCCCCTGCCATGAGGCGTTCGGCCTGGGAAAGGGTTAGATGAGTACCCTCAATGTGAGTAGTATGGTGTGCCTCAAGCACCAGGGAAATAACAAATGGTCAAGTCTCCGTTTGACTCTTGCATGTCATGCTTAATCCTGTGCCCTGGTTCGTGAGCTGTTTTCTTTGTGTTTTGTGGTTTAGCTTTTTTAACTGATTCCCTGCCAAAGCTACTGAATTGCAGAATGTACGAGAAAGTACTTGACTTTATAATTCAGTTGGGTTATAATAAAGAGTGATTAAAGGAATATCATGGAGAATTACTCTTAATAGTACAGCACCCAAGCCAATAGACAACGCGATGGAATTTTTAAGAAAATCAATATTATTACAAATAGTTCTAATCTGTATCTGCTTCTCACCTGTCCTGTCTATACCCCCAAATGCACAATGTTCCACCTGTTGCCCGGAAGGCCAATGTGAATGCAATGAAAAAATGGATGACAATTCATTCCTTATCTATAAAAATCTTTCACAGAATACCCAGTGTGATTGCAGTATAAGTGAAAACAGCAATTCCGAAGCCCCCCTGCCTTTTATTACTACCCCATCCTTTGCTTCATTAAAAAATAACCACATTTTAATCTTTAAGCAAAACATCCTGGATGAAAAAAATGGTCTGTTAAACAGAGATAAAACCACCTTCAAAATTAATAGATCACTTTTAAACCCTCATTCTTTATTACTCCTTAAATCATCCTTTCTCCTGTAGAAATATCTTTTTATCCCTATTTTTATTTAAATTTCCAGGTTTCATTCATTCAGTGACATATTAAGTGGGGAATGTGAAGCTCCCCGCCTGTCCCGAAAGCATTCGGGACGACACGTTCCGGTCAAAAAACGGGAATCCGTAATGGCATACCCTTACTATAAACATGTGGGAGATACCTATGAGCATAGTAGATTTTGTTATAAAGGAAACTCTTCGACGAGGCAGACAGTCAACAACAGGCGTTTTATTTATACTCCTGGGAATTGGTATCTTTGTTGCCTGTCAAACAATAAACACTGCACTGCATGACAGGACAAAAGAACAACTTTTAAGGTTTGGAGCAAATATAATCGTTCAACCAAAGGGGGAACCTTTTGACCTGTATTCCGGTACTGTATCCAGTCAAATACTCATGCCTGAAAGCTATGTGGATAAGATACAAAACATAGAACACCGTGAAATGATCATCGCGGTCTCACCAAAGCTGTACGAACGTTTTGAAGTTGGAGGAAAGAGTCTATTAGTTGTGGGCATCACACCTGATGAGAGAAAAGCAAAGCCCTGGTGGATGGCAGGAACCAGAGTAATAACTGATGAATTTCCAAACCATCAGGAAATCCTGCTGGGTCAGCATGCTGCCACTCATTTAGGAGAGGATATATCTCAAATAAAGTTGGGTGATACGGTGTTTAAGGTAAGCGGGGTGTTGGATGAAACAGGTTCTGCTGATGATTTTATGGCCTTTGTCCCTCTTGCTACACTGCAGAAACTTGCCCAGAAGACAGGGATGGTAAATATCATTGAAGTATCAACAAGCTGTATCGCCTGTAAAGCAATGAATTTATATGATGTTGCTAAACAGATAGACAAAGCCCTTCCACCTGACGCACAGGTCCTGGCAGTGAAACAAATTGCTGAGGCTCAGATGGGTACACTCAAAAAAATAATGGGGTTTATAACAATAATTTATTTGGTTGTATTAAGCCTTTGTGCTTTTCTTCTGATGAATTATATGTCAGGTGCGGTAGATGAAAGGCGGCGTGAAATCGGAATGCTGTTAGCAATGGGCATGGACCCATTAAAGATACAGAGTATCTTTGTATCAAAGGCATTAATTTTCGCAGGGACAGGTGGTGTGTTGGGATACCTCACAGGGACTGGCATTTCAGTTTTCCTGGGACCTTTGCTTGCCGAAGCGCAGGTCTTACCAATACCTCATCTCTTACCAGTTTCTTTCGCCATCGCTCTTGGACTTGGTGCTATAGCCAGTATAGTACCAGCCAGAAGAATATCAAAGCTTGATCCAATTGAGGCATTACGGGAGGTATAAAATAAAATGATTGAGTTAAAGAGAGTGACCAAATCATATGAAGATGTGACCCCTGTTAAAGATGTGGACCTTAAGATCGAACAGGGTGAATTTGTATCAATCATAGGTCCAAGTGGCAGTGGCAAAACCACATTTTTAAACATAGTCGCAGGGTTAGCGACGCCAACCAGTGGTGAGGTTATAACCAACGGGGTATCACTTTACACTTTAAACCAGCGTAGCCGGGTAGCTTTTAGAAGAGATAATTTTGGATTTGTATTCCAATCGTTTAATCTCCTCTCTTATCTTACTGTAATTGAAAATATTGAAGTATCACTATATCTCGCCGGCATTAAGAAAAGACAGCAGAAACAGTTAGCTTGTGAATTACTGGAAAGAGTTGGCTTAAGGGACAAAGGCGATCGGTTTCCGGCTCAGCTCAGTACCGGCGAACAACAAAGGGTCGCCATTGCACGGGCTGTGGCCAATAGTCCAGGGATTATATTTGCTGATGAGCCCACAGGTAATCTGGACACAAAAACTGGTAAGGAGGTAATGTGTTTTATGAAGGAATTAAATGAAAGTGGTGTAACCATGCTGTTGGTTACACATGATTCAGAAATGGCGGATTTTGCCAAACGCAATATAAAACTTGTTGATGGGAGGTTATTATGAGAAACAATAAAAAGATTATTGTCCTTGCCATATTGGTATGGTTAATCTGTGGAAGCCCAAGTGCAGCGACCACCAGTAAAAAAATAAATAAAGAGAACTACTCTGCTCAAACTGGCCTGTCATCAGAAGACAAAGAGCTAAAGACAGGCTCAATGAGCCTGGGCAGGTTTTCCGGTCAGGTTGTTTACGACAAAGAGAAAGATTACTACTTTCTGGAACTGAGAGGTGCACGGTTTCCTTTTAAGGCTTCCCCTCTCCAAATTAAGGATATATTACTGGAAGCTCCGGGAGCAAATGAATTGGAGAAAAACACCGCACTTCTTTATGGAATTGTGGGACCGAAGGTTTCGCAGACTACAATACTTGTAAATCCAGCTGAGGAAGATGAGGTAAAGCCAGCTTTCAACGACATACAACGATACATAAAAATTATTAATCGAAGGAAGTTCGGCGGTATTGCTTATACAAATCCGCTGGGCAAGCTGCAGAAATCTCCCGGCAAGGATTCTCAGATTAAGACCATCGGGGATGCAACCTCAAAAGCTCCCATGATTCAGCTTAAAGGACCTCAAAGTGGAGCAACTCAGACAAGAGTACTGGTTGCGGGTAATGGTAAAATTATTGTTGAAGGAAAGACTTACGAGGATCTTTACAAAGCAGCAGACTTCATTGGCATAACGCTTCTGAAGATGCTTTGTGGCAGCCCGAGCTGTCCTGATGCATCCGCATGTGCAACAGGAGGGAAATGTGGTTGTGGGAAAAAATAGCTAATCATGTTATTCTACCAGACAGGATAGTGCTAACTGTCATTTCGGACAGGCGAAGCAATTGAGTAATCTTCCTGTCAGATACAAAATTTCTCCCTTTGGA
This sequence comes from Deltaproteobacteria bacterium, assembly GCA_024276465.1. Taxonomy (GTDB): domain Bacteria; phylum Desulfobacterota; class WTBG01; order CAIYCZ01; family CAIRTM01; genus JAJRXD01. The sequence continues at coordinate 2,261 of JAJRXD010000031.1, read as the reverse complement.
GACTGTGTCATAATAGCTTTTGGTAGCCGCAAACTTTAGTTTGCGCCTTTGATCCCATGCATTTTCAATAAGTTACAACCCGTAAGAGGGATGGTTACCACCGCATTCATAATTGTGACACAGCCTCGAAAGTGGAAATCCGGGGAAATATAGTAAATTCCGACAGACAGATTCCCGCTTTCGCGGGAATGACAGGTAGGATTGAGCAACAATGACAGTATCTGAAGAAACTATCAGGAGGTACTAACAGGGGGAGACAGGCTGTTGTGAATGAACGGTTTGATCTTTCCAAGGTATAATAATGCTAAAACACTTTTGACATAACGGGGAAGCCGGGGAGGAACAGGGAGTGGAAAACTGGAGAAGCATTAACAATTAATTACCGGTTATAAAGAAGGGGTTTCTGACAAGGCCAGATAATGAAACTTTAAAAAGGCCGTGAGCTATAATATAATATGGCGAATAAAAATTTATCAGCAACTCATGAACCAGGTACACCATAATGGAAAAAGATAATAGTTGTATTAACCTTAACGTATTCATAAAAAAATTTTTTCAAGACATACTCACAGTTACATTCAAGGATACAGGGATAGATCATCTTATCCTTAAAGCTATTAGAAATCAGAATAAAGCTTTGGAAAAAAGACTTGTATGGGAAAAGCAGGGTCTGCATGTACCACCATTTATGTTTGTGAGTGTTACTAACCGGTGTAATCTTAAATGTAAAGGGTGTTACTTTTATGCTCAAAACAGGATAATGGCAAAAGATATGCAACAGGAAATGTTAATCAATATTCTGGAAGAGGCAGGGGAACTGGGGATATCTGTCATTTTTATTGCTGGCGGAGAGCCTTTGATTCGGCAGGATCTCCTCAAAATAATAGAAAAATATCCTGATATCCTTTTTATTATATTTTCCAATGGTCTTTTCATCAATACTGAAATAGTTGGCGTGTTAAAAAAGCAAAAACATATTGTACCGATAATTAGTCTTGAAGGCTGTAAGAATGAGACAGATGAAAGACGGGGTGCGGGTATTTTTGAACATGTTATAAAAATCATTGAAGCTATGAAAAACAGGAGAATTTTTTTTGGGATTTCTTTAACTGTCACAAAAAATAATTTTAATTCGATTTTCAGTGATAACTACATTAAACAATTTATTGATTCAGGCTGCAAAATCTTTTTCTTTGTTGAGTACATACCCTTTCAAAAAGGAACTGATGATCTTGCTATTACAGACAATCAGAAATTTCAAATTTCAAATTTAATTGCTTCGTTCAGATCAAAATATCCCGCTTTATTTGTCGATTTTCCAGGAGCAGAGGAGAAGTTTGGTGGTTGTTTAGGTGCTGGAAGAGGCTGGATTCATATAAGTCCTGAAGGTACTGTAGAACCATGTCCATTTGTACCCTTCTCTGATGTTGATTTAAATTATCTGTCTCTCAGGGAAGCTTTAAAGTCGTCTGAATTTTTAAAAACAATTCGGGAAAACCATGGAAAATTAAAAAAATCTAAGGGCGGCTGTCACCTGCTGTCTATGTCTACTGGGACCCGACCCAAACATACAGCAATGTATTAGCAGTATTTGTTTACAGCAGTACAATACCTGGAGATAAAAACGCTTGAAAGCAGGGCTTGCGAAGAAACTGGAGAAAGATCCGTGGAACAGCACCAGGACGCACACACAGAAAAAAATATGACGACCTTCTAAAAGTGCTGCCGCTATTAGAGCTTATCGATGACTGGGAAGCCCGGTCCCAAAAAGACCAGAAACAATACATAATTAAGCATACTGTCCCCCGGAAGAAGATCCGGATTATGCTGTACAAAATTAAAAAGACTATTTGTTTAAACCGGTTTTCAAAAAAGCTTCCATCTCCTGCACTGAAAGAGCTGTATCAGGTGGCACAAATTCATCATTTACAAAAACAGCTGCCGAACTTTTAAGCTCATAATATTGGGCTTCGTGTGAATCGAGGGTATAAATTTCAAGGGCAATAGCTTCCTGGAATCTTCTCTTCATTTCTTTGGCTACACCTGTAACCTTCTGACACCTTGTTAAATCAGGGTTTCCACTGTGAAACACTGTTAGTTTAATCATGACACTATCCTCATGATAAAATAAAATCCATGTTTTTTAAAAGTTTCTTAGATTTTTCGGTTCAGTCCTGCTAAAGCTGCGGTAACTTTCTCCCACATTTTATTAACTTCACGCGAAACTTCACCACAGTCATACTCTACAACGGATTTCCTGT
>JAJRXD010000030.1 GCA_024276465.1 Deltaproteobacteria bacterium | reverse complement strand
TGATCTGTCCTGCACTTTCTGATTGGAAATATTTTATGTATAACCTTTAATGTTTCACGGACAGCCTGGGATGAAGCAAAGGGACCAAAATAAACAGAACCATCTTTTTTCGGCCTGCGAACAACAGTAATGTTCGGGTAGGATTCTTTTGTGGAAAGCCTCAGATATGGATACTCCTTATCATCCCGAAACAGCACATTAAATTTTGGACGATACTTTTTTATAAGATTGTTTTCAAGGATCAGTGCCTCCTTTTCAGTATGTGTTGCAATGGTTTCAAAATCAGCTATTTTTGAAACCATAAGCCTTGTTTTCTGGTCCCTGTCCTGAAGGCTCTGAAAATATGACCTGACCCTGTTTCTGAGAAATTTTGCCTTTCCCACATAAATCACACAACCCCCCGCATCCTTCATAAGATAAACACCAGGGTTCATGGGCAGCTGCAACATTCTTTTTGACAAGTTTTCCTGACGGGTTAAATCTTCTGTTTTCATTTCCTGTTTATAATAAATTTTTTGTTCATTCCTGATGATTTTCCATCAAGAGCATAGTATGCAAAGTTTTTATATCATTATATTACATGGAATATTAGAATATGGCAATATGACGAAATTGACATTTGCATAAAAACAAAATATCTTATTTTTGAATTTGCTGTTATTATTTTTAAACTACACTCATTCGTATATTAATTGCCCTACGAGTCTGTCGGACTGAGTTTTTCAGTCCGCAAGTTAAAATACTGAGACAACCAAAAAGCAATCGTTTTTTTAAGAAACTTTTTATTTTTTCATCGATAAATGTCTCGCAACCAGTTTATTGTTGCTGATCTTTGACATATTTCAGGTCTTTAAGGCAAACATCCGCTTTATGTTCCAGGCCATGGACACAAGTATCCACTCGCCGGTAACAGCCTCAAAACCCCGCAGAAGAAATTGTCGAAACCTCATGACATGTTTGATAATGCCGAATACCGGCTCTACGGTACTTTTTCTTTTCGCGTAAAGTTTCCGGCCTTCATCTGTTTTGAGTTTATGCTTCATCTTGCTGATTGAGTCTGCGTTATCCGGAAGAGGCCCTGGGCTGCTGAATCGCTCAACAATGGGTTGATTATGTTTTTCCCGACCTGGAGCAATGAACGGTTCAATTTCAGATTCTTCACAGGATTTCACGTTATCATCACTGAAATAACCTGCATCGGCTAACATGATGTCAACCCTGCCTAATTCTTCAGGCATAGAGTTCAAAGCCGAAAGAGCAGGGGTGATCTCCCGCTTGTCGTTTGGAGACTGACTGACGTGAGACTCAACAATAATCATGCTGTCAACATCAACACAAGCCTGAGCGTTATATGCCTGCTCAAACCCCTTATCCGATGATGGCATGATTCGAGATTCTTCGTCAGTTAAATTGATCTGGTCTTTTTTTCGGGGTTCGGGTTCAGGTGGTTTGGGATCACGTCCGCGAGGCTTTTTGCCGGATTTTTCTGATTTTGCATTACGGGCAGATATCTTTTTCTCATATTCCAGTTTCTCCCGGGCATATCGTCTGGCTGCGCGCTGTTCAATTTTTTCTTTAGCCTCGGCAATAGCAGCAAGACGGTCTTGACGACGGGACAATTCTTCCGGAATATTCATCCCGTCAGAAGTTTCTTCAGAGTCCGCCTTTTCAGCAAGCCGCATGAGCTCCTGAACTTCGGCTTGCAGTTGCTGTTCGAGTTTACATGCATGATCCCAACTCATGGCATGATGCTTGGATGCATTGGCCTTAATCTTAGTGCCATCAAGGCTAACCTTGCCTAATTTCAAGAGCCCCATTTCACGAGCAAGCATCAGGATCTGTACAAAGAGCGATTGCAGTTGATCAAGAAAACGTTTGCGAAAGGTGGCTATGGTATCGTGATCAGGATGGGTATTGACGGAAATAAAACGAAAAGCAACAGAATCATAGGTTGCCTGTTCTATTTTCCGGCTGGAATAAACTCCTGTGGCATACCCATAAAACAATAAAGACAAAAGTACTTTCGGATGATAAGCCCTGGAACCTTTCCCGGCATATACATTTGAAATAGGTTGCAAATTGAGCTGTGAGACTATATCAACAACAAAGCGGGCCAGATGATCTTTCGGAAGCCAATCTTGTATCGATGGCGGAAAGAGATATTGTTGTTGTCTGTTGGCAGAAATGAACTTTGAACTCATTGGGTTTGTCCCTTCATGTAATTTATTGAAATTACAGGGGAATATACCACAGATGCAAGATAAAATCAATTATTATATTGACAAATCAACAGGTTAGGATAATTTTTATCAAATTACGTTTGTCAATATTTTGTTGTAAGTCCGACAGACTCCTACATGACAAACAGATTGTCAGGAAGCAGGAAAAGCGCTCGATAGTCCTTGACGATCATAAAAAGTGAAAGAAGAACTGGAGAAACAGATGGCGAAAGCCAATAAGAATAACAACAGCGAAGAGCCGATTGAAAAACAACTCTGGAAAACAGCCGATAAGCTCAGAAAAAATATTGATGCCGCGGAATATAAACACATTGTTTTGGGTTTGATTTTTTTGAAGTATATTTCCGATGCCTTTGAAGAATTATTCAGCAACCTCAAAAAAGGTGAGGGCGAATATGACGGTGCCGACCCGGAAGACAAGGACGAATACAAGGCAGAGAATGTCTTTTTTGTGCCGGAAATTGCCCGCTGGTCTTATCTGCAATCCAAAGCCAAATTGCCGGAAATCGGTAAAGAGGTTGACCAGGCCATGGATGCCATTGAAAAGGACAATCCTTCGCTTCGCGATGTGTTGCCGAAAGCCTATGCCAGAGGCAACATTGACCCCACCAATCTTGGCGGTTTGATTGATCTTGTGGGAAACATTACCCTGGGTGATGCCAAAGAAAGAAGCGTCATCACCAAGCATCTGAAAAGTATTTTTGCCAGCGGTAAAATGTGTGTGAAAATATGAAATACAATCCTGACATCCATCACCGCCGTTCCATTCGATTAAAGGGATATGATTATTCACAGGAG
>JAJRXD010000029.1 GCA_024276465.1 Deltaproteobacteria bacterium | reverse complement strand
TGGCCGGGAAATCAGGAAACGAAGAAATTGCCACAAAGGCATCTGCAATCATAGCTGATTCAGATATTTATTTAAAAAATTTCAGTGCGGTTGTTGAGTCGTGGGAAACCAGAGGATTGGACCATAAATCAGGTTTGCAGGGAACTTTCAGGAATATTGCACACAGCCTTGCTGAAAAAACAAAAGAGCATGAAGTCAGCGATCTGTACATTTTACTTCTCCAGATCAGACGATACGAGAAAGATTATATCAGAACAGCGAGCGAAAAATACAAGAAGAAGCTTTTTTCAAGCATGGACACGTACGAGTCTATTCTTGAAAAAAGCAGTTGTGAAAGAGCGTCAAGGCAGGCACAGCAAAATGCCATGGGTAAATACCGGGATGCATTCAATGGCTATTTGGCAGCAGCAGGGTCGTCTTTCAGGCAGAAAGAGTTATATGAGAGCATGCGCTCTTCAGCCCGTGAAATGGAGGATGCCCTCAGGTGGGTTTTTGTTCCGCAAGCTGGAGTGCTTATGCTGGATATTCGCAAAAATGAAAAGGACTATCTTCTCCGGGGTGATGAAAAATATGTTAAGATGACCCGCAAGTCCATTGACAGACTGCTTGAGGCATTCACAAATGCGGGCATTTTGCAGGAGCATATCACAGAAGTTGAAAACAAACTGAGTGCCTACAGAGAGGCCTTTGACAGGTTAGTAGAGGAGAACATGGAAATAGCAGCATTTACAGCCAGTATGCGTGATGCTGTTCATAAAATTGAACCTCAGGTAAAGGATATCAATGTGGTAACAGCTGAAGCAGCAGTGTTAAAGACTAAAGCAGTATCAGAGCAGGCAAATTCAGGTAAAGCAATTGCTGTCATCGTGGGATGTGCGGCAATCCTTATTGGTATTTTTCTTGACTTTTTTATTACCCGGTCCCTTACCAAACCGATAGTACGCATAGTAGATGGACTAAAGAATGGTGCAGAGCAGACAGCAGCCGCTGCAAGCGAAGTGTCCCAGACGAGTCAGTCTCTTGCCCAGGGTGCCAGCGAGCAGGCAGCATCCATTGAGGAGACATCTGCATCACTTGAGGAGATGGCTTCCATGTCCAAACAGAACGCAGACAACGCCAAGCAGGCGAGCGTACTTGCAAAGCATGCAAGTGAGTCAGCCAACACCGGTTCTGCAGTCATGGACAAGCTTGTTGTGGGTATGGGCAGGATCAACAAAAGCAGCCAGGAAGTTTCAAAGGTGGCAAAGGCCATAGAGGAGATAGCCTTCCAGACAAATCTTTTAGCCCTGAACGCTGCGGTTGAAGCAGCCCGTGCAGGCGAGGCAGGAGCAGGCTTTGCAGTTGTGGCAGAGGAGGTCAGGAACCTGGCACAGAGAGCTTCTGAGCAGGCAAAAATAACAAGCGAGCTTATAGCGGAAAGCAGAGAACTTGCCTCGCAGGGAGCAAGCCATGCTGATGAGGCAAACAATGCTCTTGAAGATATTATAACAGGGGTGCAGAAAGTAACAGAGCTTATAGGTGAAATAACAACAGCAAGCGATGAGCAGTCAAAGGGAGTTCACCAGGTAAATACGGCAGTGTCAGGGATGGACAAGGTGGTGCAGCAGAACGCAGCAAATGCCCAGGAGACTTCTTCTTCAAGTGAGGAGCTTTCCGCGCAGGCTGAATCCATGAACGCAATGGTGGGTGAACTCAACATCCTTGTGACCGGCAGTACCGGTAAGACTCACCATGCTGCCAGGATCAGCTCAGGCCATCAGCTTAATGCTTCAAAAACAGTGGGTCTTGCAGGCAAAGTCAACCACAATATGCTGCACAGAGAAGATACTCAAACAAAGAAGATGGTACTGGCAGCTAAAACAGCTCCTCATTCAGCCCAGAGCAGTACAGACCAAAAGGGGATAAATCCAGAAGATGTTATCCCTTTTGGGGATGGCAGGGATCTCAGTGATTTTTAATTTAAGGAAAAAACACTGATAAAAAAAGGGCCAGCTTTAATGAATCAGATAATAAATTGCTGTCCCTGTTTTTATCAGTCATGTTATATTATTTATTTATTTTGCTCTTTAATTTTAGAAAACTGAAACTGAAGGAAAGCAACTTTCAGTTTACCCTCTTCCCTTTTAAGGCTCAAAAATACAGGCACTGGCTTTTCAATTTTTGAAAATTTTACCAGATAATATATACTGTAATACGGATCATTTTTTTCTATTCTGCAAACAGGTCTTGCGCCTGCCTCTCCATATTTTTTCTTTCTCTCCTCGCTGATCTTAAGAAATTGTTTTTTTTCATGATAAGCTGATCGCATTGATGAATTAAAATCTCTCAAATAGTTTTCATAGTTGGCCTCATTTAAAGCCTGTAAAATGTTTTCAATGATTGGCTGTGCATCATGAACCGCCTGCTCAAGTTCTTTTTTCTGTTTTTCCCTTTTTGAGTCCCCGGATTTTTTTTTGATGCTGGCTGCATAGCTGGAACCACCTGCTGTTGTTTCCTGTTTTGCTGTTTTAAAAGAACAGGAAGCAACAAACAGGACAATGACAGTTAAAATAAAATTTTTCATTGCGACCTCCTCATAAAATATTACGTATTGTCAAAACAAACCACAGGACACAGAGTTTTTGATAGTGCCTCGATAGGCTCAGGCTTTACAAGCCGGAGAACTTCACTGTTTTAATTTTTGTTCCCTCATAATAAAAAGCAAGGATTTTCCTGAAATCATACCCTGCTCTGGCCATACCGTATGCTCCCCACTGACTCATGCCAACCCCGTGCCCATAACCTGTCCCCTTAAAGATAAAAGCACCGTCTTTTTTCTGTATTTCAAAATTGCAGCTTTTAACTTTTCCCGGCCCGACAATAAGCCTGAAGCTGTTCCCGGTAAGAAAAAAGCTTTCATCAGATTGAGAAATACCAAGTTTTTTTATCCGTCCGGATTCGGACCTTTCTATTGGAACAATATCTTTGATGGATTCAACCGGAAGACCGAACTGTTTCATCCGTTCCTGTATTACCTTTGTGGGGAGTTTTTTCTTCCATTTAAAACCCGGTCTGTCCACGCTGAATTTATCTTTTGTGTCGCAGAGATAGGGCAGAGAGCTCCCCCATACATTCTCTGCATTTTCAGTTTTTCCCCCACTGTTTGCATGATAAAGGGCTAAAATAATCTTATTCTTGTAACTGAGTATAAGACCCCGTGTCAGATCAACAGCTTTTTGTGTGGCCGGATGCTCGGCATCTCTGCCCCCGTAAACCTGGGAACTGGTAGTGGAGAACACATCATATAATTCTTTTCCTCTTTTTACCATATGGTACAGGGCATATGTCCTGGCAGCAACGGCCTGGGCATTCAGTGCATGTTCAGGCCATGAAGGAGAAATTTCCCTTGGCAGAACTCCATAGAGATACTCCTCAATGCCCACGTGGTTTATAACAAGCAACTGTCCGTTTATTGAATGAACCTGGAAAAAGCCTCTGAAGGAGCGGCCATTGATTTTAATGCAAAGGTCAGAATCAGTCTTGATTCTAACAGGTCCGTTTAAGGGGGTGTTGTTGTCAAGCAATACAGTGTTTCCTCTAACTGATAAGCTGATTGATTTGCCTGTTTGTATTTTGGCGGAAAAAGATGATCCAGGCGAAACAATTTCCATTGTTCCCTCTGATGATGCCTCAACAGGTTCTTTGCTTTCTGCCACCAGCACTCTGATATGAAACGGAAAAGTCCGGTCAGCTGACAGGAGGAGGTCTTCAGGAAGTTGATCTCCCCTTTCAAGAGTCTTGATCTCTTTTCCAATATTGTTGCTCTTGAAGTAATCCGGAAACAGTGAAAAAATCTCCCTGTAAAACTTTCTGGATTTTTCCAGCTCTCCTTTTTCATAATATATCTTTGCAATGTTATGAAAAACAGAAGCTTTTTGTGAATCGTAGGGAAGTTTTTCCAGGCTTTTGGTGTAAAATAAAAGGGCGCTGTCTTTGTCTCCCATGTATTCATAATAAATGTCTGCAATGCCTTTACAAACAGATGCGGCAAAAATACCGGACCATTTATTCATATAAATGTCCCGGTAAAAACTGAGGGCCTCAAGATAGCGACCTTTTTTTTGGTAGTCTTCAGCCTGTTTTAACAATGCACCCTGGCTGTAGGAATTTACAAGAGGGGTTAAGAGGGCGATACTTGCAAAACAGATTAGTATCAGAAGTAAAGATTTTTTTGACAATGCAGTCTCCGAATTTGGATAAAAAAGCAGTTAGTTAGATTGATTAACTTTTAACTATATCATTTTTTGTCTGAAAAACCCATAAATTTTTTTATGATCAAAGCACCTATGTTTCTTTCTGCATACTGTCTTGTCTATTGATATTGACTTTAGAAAAAGTGTGCTTACTTTTTGAATAGATTTATGGTTGTAGGAGCGGCTTTAGCCGCGATTGAGATTGGTTCATATTAACGGTTAATTAATCAATCGCGCATGAAATGCGCTCCTACAGTTTAGTTGATTTTTGTCTGACTGTAAGAGAGGGTTCTATTTATGAGATTTGATAAATTTACCATTAAATCACAGGAAGTTTTAAATGATTCTCAGAATATTGCTGAGAGCTATGAGCACCAGCAGATAGAGCCGTAGCACCTGCTTCTGGCTGTTGTCAGGCAGGATAATGGAATTGCAAAAACCATATTAGGAAAGATGGGTGCAGACCCGCAGGTTGTCGAGAAACATCTTGATGAAACACTGCAGAAACTTCCAAAAGTATCAGGCGCTGGTATCAGCCAGGCCTACATTTCCCCAGGGACAAGAAAAATTTTAGACAGCTCGTTAAAGGAGGCAGAAAGATTAAGTGATGAATATGTAAGCATTGAACACATCCTTCTTGCCATTGTTGAGGCCCATGATACACAGGCCTCAAAGATTCTTGCTTCTTTTGGTATTAACAAAGATCTGCTCTTTCAGGCATTGACAGAAATTCGGGGGTCTCAGAGGGTTACTGACCAGAACCCTGAACAGAAATATCAGGCACTGCAGCAGTATGCCAGGGACCTTACAGAACAGGCACGCTCAGGCAAGCTGGATCCTGTTATAGGGCGCGATCAGGAAATAAGAAGAGTTGTACAGGTACTGTCCCGCCGGACAAAAAACAATCCTGTCCTGATCGGGGAGCCGGGTGTCGGTAAAACCGCCATTGTTGAGGGACTTGCCCAGAGAATCATAAATGGTGATGTTCCTGAAGGCCTTAAGGATAAACAGCTTGTCTCCCTTGATATGGGCTCCCTGCTTGCAGGTGCGAAGTACAGGGGAGAGTTTGAGGACAGGCTGAAAGCAGTGCTTAAAGAGGTCCAGGAGGCAAGTGGTGAAATAATTATGTTCATTGATGAACTCCATACTGTGGTGGGAGCCGGGGCTGCCGAGGGTGCAGTGGATGCATCAAATATGCTTAAACCTGCTCTTGCAAGGGGAGAACTTCGCTGTATCGGTGCTACAACACTGAATGAGTACAGAAAATATATAGAAAAGGATGCGGCACTTGAGAGGAGATTTCAGCCTGTCATGGTTAATGAGCCAACAGTTGAAGATACCATATCCATTCTGCGCGGACTGAAAGAACGCTATGAGGTTCATCATGGTGTGAGGATACAGGATTCAGCCATAGTATCTGCTGCAACCCTTTCCAGCAGGTATATTACTGACAGGTTTCTGCCTGACAAGGCAGTTGACCTGATTGATGAGGCTGCCTCGTCCCTCAGGATGGAAATTGACAGCCTGCCGGCTGAAATTGATGAAATCCAGCGCAGGATCATGCAGATGGAAATTGAAAGAGAGGCACTGAAAAAGGAGAAGGACCGGGCTTCAAAGGAACGCCTTGAGGATTTGAACAACGAGGTGGTAACACTGAAAAAAATCAGGGATGAGAAGAAAAAGCACTGGCAGCAGGAAAAGGAGGTCATTCAGGCAATCCAGAGCCTTAAAGAAAACATTGAGGAGGCAAAAAACAGAGAACAGAAAGCTGAAAGAAACGGTGATTACGAAAAAGTTGCTGAAATCCGATATGGCATACTTTCTTCCCTTCAGGCCAAGCTTGACGAGCAAAATCTGAAGCTTGAGGAGCTTCAGGTTGAAGAGAAAATGCTCAAAGAGGAGGTTGATCAGGATGATGTGGCAAAAGTTGTTTCAAAGTGGACAGGAATTCCTGTTGCCCGCATGATGGAGGGTGAGGTGGACAAACTTGTTAACATGGAGGAACGGATCAAAAAGCGTGTTGTAGGCCAGGACAATGCGGTTGCCATGGTTTCAAATGCTGTCAGAAGGGCGCGCTCAGGCCTGCAGGACCCTGACAGGCCGATTGGTTCATTCATATTTTTAGGGCCTACCGGTGTGGGTAAAACCGAGCTTGCCCGTGCCCTTGCAGAGTTTCTTTTTGACGATGAACAGGCAATGGTGCGAATTGACATGTCAGAGTTTATGGAGAAGCACTCGGTGGCCAGACTTATCGGTGCGCCCCCCGGATATGTGGGATATGACGAGGGGGGCTACCTGACTGAGGCTGTCAGACGAAAACCCTATTCAGTTATACTTTTTGACGAATTTGAGAAAGCACATCCTGATGTTTTTAACATACTGTTGCAGATAATGGATGACGGAAGACTTACCGATGGTCAGGGACGAACTGTTGATTTTAAAAATACCATCATAATACTGACTTCAAACCTTGGCAGCCAGGTGATTCAGGAAACAGAGGAGTCCGGGAGAGAAGAAAAGGTTATGGAAATGCTTCGTCTGGAATTTAAACCTGAATTCCTGAACCGCCTGGATGAGATTATACTTTTCAACAGTTTAACAAGGGATCACATGAAACGTATTGTTGACATTCAGCTTGAGCTGCTTAAAAAGAGGCTTCAGGACAGGAAGCTGAAATTAAATCTTACTGACAAAGCTCTGGAATTTATTGTTAACCATGGCTATGACCCGGTGTATGGTGCAAGACCCCTGAAAAGAGCAATTCAGCGGCATATTCAGGATCTTCTGGCTCTGCAGATCCTTGAAGGAAGATTCAGTGAAGGTGATACAATTTCAGTTGATGAAGACCCGTCCGGAGGAAAACTGATTTTCACCTCTTGAGCCCAGCTGAATCATCAACTACAGACAGCTGTCCAGAATTCAATCTGGTAGCCGCAGACATCATGACAGGGTTGGATAGGTGTCACATCTTGATTAGTGATTTAATTCGTTTATATTTCCTTCGCATATTCTGATCATTAGAAATATTCTCGCGCAACATATGTACTCGCCGACTGACCGCAGAATAACTTAATCCAAACATCTCCCCGGTTTC
>JAJRXD010000028.1 GCA_024276465.1 Deltaproteobacteria bacterium | reverse complement strand
CTGCCCGAATGAATATCATTCTCACTTTTATGCACATGACTGTGTGCACTTGACCACTCGTACTCTTCGGCTCTTTTTGTAATCCCGGCACGTACAGGATTGTTCTCGATATAGCGAATTGCTCCATACGTATGTCGATCATCAAGAATGCAGGAATAAAATCTTCCCTGCCACAGATGCCCACGAAGACCCTTTTTTTTGTTAAAGTATTGTGCATATCGCATGTGCAGCACATTGAAAATTGCCTCTTTGGGTTACATGGTGAGGATAATCTTTTGCTGCGACTCGTGCTGTTCGGGGCATAGTGTAATAATTTAATAGGCTGCAAAATCGTGAAAGTCAAATATAATGGTCGCTGTCCCTATTTGTGCATTTCATTTGCACGGGGAGGACAATTGACCCTTTGATGCCATACAGCACTGTCATTCCCGTATGCTTTTAACGGGAATCCATAAAAGATGGAATTGCAACAATCCGGATATTCAATTTTCGATATCTTCACCCTCAGATTTTGTTAAAGCTCCTTAATTGTTTAATAAGGGAAGCACCCCTCTATTATTATATTGACCAACAACTTCAGATTTCCTATACTTTTACATACAGAAAGCATATTAAAGTTTTTGCCTGTCAAAGATCACGCCTGGTGTGAAAGGCAAGAAGTTTACTCCTCGAGCAAGACAACAGGGAGGTTAGCTAAAAATGGCAGTCAGTCAAGAACAAATTGATATAATTGTTTCTGTAGCCAAAGCTTACGGTGCAACACGGGTAATTTTATCTGGCAGCTCTGTAAGTTCTCCTCAGAAAGCAAAGGATATTGATATAGCTTGTGACGGGGTGCAGGGATGGAAACTCTATGAATTTGCCTCTCAGCTTGAGGAAAAGTTGCACACTACCTTAGACATTGTTTCTTTAACTCCGCCAACCCGTTTTTTTCGCCGCATTCAAACCCAGGGGAAAATATTGTTATGACCCCGGATGATCTCCGCGAAGAAGTCAGCATTGAATTAGAATATATAAGAACCGTATTGCAGGAATTAGCTGAATTGCGCAATGATACTGAGGGGAAAGCGCCCTCTGTTCGTGAAAAAACCGCTGCAGCTGCATTTTTGGCTCGGTTTTATGGGGGAGTGGAAAATATTCTCAAGCGTGTCAGCAGGTTTCATGACGTTGATTTGCCTGTTGGAAACACCTGGTACATTGAATTGTTTAAGAGGTTTTGTTCTCCTTCTTATCAAGTATTACCAGAATTATTTGACAACTCTCTTTCTCTTGCTATAGGGCCATTTAGAAAATTCAGGCACGTTGTTTATCATGGTTATGGTCATCAACTGGACTGGGATAGAATGTGTGAAGGTATAGAAACTGTTGACGAAGTCTTTTGAAATTCAACAAGAAGCTAACTGAGTATTTGGAAAAACTGTAAATCATGTTGAGCCGCATAGAGCAAATGTTAACATGAGTCAAAAGGTGACCCCCTGAGATGCTCCATAAACGCTCTCCTACAAAAAATCAAGGAAGGATTGTTATGGAAAAAAAAGACAAAATAGCATACTGGATTGATATAGCCGATTATGACCTTGCAACAGCAAGGGCAATGATGGATACAAACAGGTATCTGTATGTTATCTTTATGTGCCAGCAGGCTATAGAAAAAATAATCAAGGCCCTCTATATCAATAGGTTTGATGATGAACCGCCCCGGAGTCATAATCTTGGTTTTGTTTTTAAAAAACTCGGGATTGATGCTCCACCTGACACCATGCAGCACTTCAATATGCTGTCTGCCTATTATATTGAGAGTCGTTATCCTGAATACAAAGAACGGCTTTCATCAATTGTTGATAAGAAAAAAGCAAAAACACATCTGCAAAAAACAGAAGAGGTATATGTATGGCTAAAATCCCTGTTGAAGTAGAAAAAACCCTTTCTGATTATATTAAAAACCTGAAGAAAGAAATTCGGGTTAAATGTGCTATTTTATTCGGCTCATATGCAAAATCAGACTGGGGTAAAGACAGCGATATTGATATTGCCGTTTTTTCTGATTTTTTTTCACATAAAGACCGTACCGAATCTATTGCCTTTTTGCTTGAGCGGGCACTGGAATATGACCTTGATATTCAGCCGATTGCATTTGATGAAAAAGATTTTGAAAATTATAAAGAAAACCCGTTCATTGATGAAATTGTAACCACAGGGATACGGATAGTGTGATGGTGCAGCGGCTAAAATCGCTCTCACAGGCTTGGAGAAAACAGGGACAACGACTATTATTTTGCTGTTTTCCTCGGTCTCCCATGAGTACGTGCCTTCAGGTGGCGACTGAACTTTCTTTCAAACTGTTCAATAAATCCGTCATTCCCACAGGGTCGCCCAGTCAGGGCATTCTTCCTGATAGTTTCTAT
>JAJRXD010000027.1 GCA_024276465.1 Deltaproteobacteria bacterium | reverse complement strand
GTCTTTTTCCCTCCCCTTTCAGGTGGTTAATCCCGATCCATCGGGACTCTACCGACTGAGCTACTGGGGAGCAATTATTTGTCTGTCTTTTTCCCTCCCCTTTCAGGTGGTTAATCCCAATCCATCGGGACTCTACCGACTGAGCTACTGGGGAGCAATTATTTGTTTGTCTTTTTCCCTCCCCTTTCAGGTGGTTAATCCCGATCCATCGGGACTCTACACTCTGTGCTACTGGGGAGCAATTATTTGTTTGTCTTTTTCCCTCCCCTTTCAGGTGGTTAATCCCGATCCATCGGGACTCTACCGACTGAGCTACTGGGGGCAAAAATCGGTTACTTGCAGACTATAAGTTTATATTATTTCAATGATTTGTCAATTGTTTTTTAATTGTTTTTCGTTTAGACTTTGACACAGTTTACCATTTGCCCTATATATTCCCTATGTATTTATCATAAGTAAGGAAATTTCTTAATGGACAGACATTCTCTCAAGGTTCTGGAATTTGATAAAATCTGCAAGTTTTTAAAATCTTTTGCAGTATCTCCTGGAGGTAAGAGCCAGTGCGAAACACTAATTCCCAGCAGTAATCAGGACACTGTTAAGACCCTGCTCAAAGAAAGCACCGAAATGAGGGTTGCAATTGAATTGCAGGGACATCTTCCCCTGAACGGGGTTTACGATCTGAGAAAAGCTGTGGATCAATCCCGCATTCTGAATTTCTATCTTGAGCCAAAAGATCTGCACCGGATAAGGCAGACCATTGAAACTGCAAATTCAATCCAAAAATATTTTTCCTGCATAGCGGAGGCATGCCCTCTTCTTTTTCGGATTACGGCAAACATCAATCAATTAAAAGATATAACTTCAGGAATAGGCAAAAGCATTTCATCTCAGGGGGAAATTCTTGACAGTGCCAGCCCTCTTCTTGCTGATATAAGGAACAGTTTAAAAAAGCTGCGGCTTAACATAATTAAAAATCTGGAGCAAATGATAAACGATGAGTATATCAGCCATGCTTTCCAGGATGATTTTATCACCCTGCGACATAACCGGTATGTAATACCGGTTCGCAGTGACAGCAAATCTGTAGTACCGGGCGTAGTTCACGATCAATCCCAGAGCAAAGCAACATTCTTTGTTGAGCCGCTTTCTGTTGTCAACCTGAACAACGACCTTCAGATTCTTCAGAAAGAGGCCTACTATGAAGAGGTTAAAATCCTGACTGAACTCACAAATCTGGTTAGTGAATACAGAGATGAAATTTTGTCTGATCTTAACATAATGGAGCAGATTGATGTCATACATGCACGTGCACTTTTCAGCAAAGCACTGAATGCTGTCGAGCCCAGTGTCAACATTGACGGCACAATTGAGCTCAGGCTCTGCAGACACCCCATCCTGACCGCCAGGTTTGTTGAGGATACAGAATACGCCGATGAAAACAGCATGGAAACCCCTGATAATGAAAAAAAAGTTAAAGGCCACTGGGAGTTTAACCACTCAGAGATTGTCCCTGTTGACATTTTAAAGAGAAAAAATATCTCTACCCTCGTTGTAACAGGGGCAAATGCCGGCGGAAAAACTGTAGCCCTGAAAACACTGGGACTTTTTGTTCTTATGACTCAGGCAGGCATGCACATTCCTGTTGAAGAGGGGAGTAAAATTTCAATTTATGATACAGTATTCGCAGATATTGGAGATGAGCAGAATATTGAAGCAAGCCTGAGCACATTTTCGGCACATATGGAACAGATCAAATCCATTGTCAAAAATGTTTCGTCATCATCCCTTACGCTCCTTGATGAACTTGGCTCAGGCACAGATCCGTCAGAGGGGGGCGCTCTTGCTGTTTCTATCCTTGATTTCCTGAGGGAAAGCGGCTGCGTTACAGTAATAACAACTCATTTAAATATTCTTAAAACATATGCCTACAACCATGCTGATGTGGAAAATGTTTCTGTTGAGTTTGACCCTGTTACACTCAATCCCACATACAGTCTGGTTTATGGTGTGCCTGGAATAAGCAATGCCCTTGCCATTGCAAACAATATCGGAATTCCCAGGAAAATTTTAAACAACGCAGAGCATTACCTTGATGAATCCGACAAACAGACAGTAGAGCTTATTCATGGCCTGGAAAAAACCCAAAAGGAAATTATTGAAGAAAAAAAACTGCTGCAAAAAATAAAAAACCTGTCACACATTCATCTGAAAGCATCGGAAAGCCTTCTTGAAAGGATAAAAGCCAGAAAAGATAAAATTTTGAAAAATTTCGAAAACAGTGCCAGAAAACTTTTAAGAGAAAGCGAAGAAGAACTCATGAAGCTTATAAAAGAACAGCGAAGGCGACGGCTGATTCGTCCGGAGGAACTCCACAAACATACAGAAAAAACCAAAAAAACTCTTTCCGGTATAAAGAAAAAACTTTATGAAAAATTTCCCGTGCCGGATTCTAACAGAGAAAAGATTGAACATCTGCTCACAGGACAGGCTGTCAGGGTTTTTCATCTTAAAAAAAAGGGCATTGTGGTTTCTGTTGACAATAAGGCAAAAAAAGCAGAAGTTGCCGTGGGAACCATGAGGATAAAAACAGGGTTTCATGAGCTTGAGTTGACAGGCGATCAGATTGCAGGAGAAACAAAAGCTGAGCAGTCCCCCTCTCCACATTATCAAATGGCAGGAGAAGCCACACAGACAATAAAAATAAATGTCATAGGTTTACGGGCAGAGGACGCCATACCTGTTGTTGACAAAACCATTGATAATGCTATAGTACATGGTACTGCCCTTGTTGAGATTATCCATGGCAGAGGCACAGGCAGGTTAATGAGGGCAATCCATGAACATCTGAAAGAACACCAGTACGTTAACCGGTTTGCGAGCGCTGATATTTCAGAGGGGGGCAGCGGGATTACGATCGTTCATATGAAGTAGGTAAATGGTGCAAAACTCAAATAACGGAATAAGACTTTACATTGCACTTCAAATCTTTTTTAACCCAGGCAGTAGTACATTTCTGGTACTGTCAAAAGGAGAACTACTATGAAAAACAAAAATTTAGCAACCTCACTAATGTTAATCCTTGTTTTGTCTTTTTTTGCACTCATGGGGTGCAATCAGGATAAAGATGTGACAGCAGGAGAAAAAAATGCCGGATCAAAAAACAGTGATATTAAAAAATCAAACAATCCCATGGTTGTCAGCGTAAACGGAATTGAACTCACCGAGGATGTACTGGATGCGGATATTAACCGCAAGTTAGAACCTATGAAGGCCCAGTTTCCACAGGACAGAATAGAACAGATTAAATCACAAATGCGTGATAAATTTATTGATAATTTTATTATACGCACTGTTATCAGTCAGGAAGCCAAAAAGAAAAAAGTCTTGGTATCCGAAAAGGAAATAAATTCAAAAATAGCAGAGATTGAAAAAAGCCTTCCTGCTGGCATTACAATGGAAAAAGCTTTGCTGATGAATGGAATGACCGTTGAATCAATGCGCAAGGAGATTAAGTTCGGTTTGACATCAAACAAACTGTTTGACACTGAGATTAAAAATGACACCACACCATCAGAGGAAAAGATAAATAAATATTTCAACGACAACAGGAAACAGTTTGACACTCCTGAAACAGTTCATGCCCGGCACATCCTTGTAAGAACAACGGATAGCGATAATGAAACATCGAAAAAAGAAAAAAAAGCGAAAATCGAATCAATAAGAAAACAGCTGTTAGAAGGAGGTGATTTTGCAGTAATTGCCAAAGATAATTCCGACTGCCCCAGCAAGGCAAAGGGTGGAGATCTTGGCACCTTTTCCAGGGGAAGCATGGTTAAACCTTTTGAAGAAGCGTCCTTCAGTCAGAAAGAAAAAGAGATTGGCCCGGTTATTAAAACCAAGTTTGGATATCATGTTATTCAGGTTCTGGAACATAATAAAGCCCAGTCTAAATCACTGAATGATGCAAGGGACACAATTGTGGAACGACTGAAACAGCAGGAAAATCAGAAGGCGATAACACAATATGTTGCACAGCTCAAAGACAAAGCAAAAATTGTTTATGGCTCAGATTATAAAAAACCCGCAAACTAAAAAAAGAGATTAGGAAGCGGCCATAGAGAAATTTATCTTCTAATACATCTTGTTATGTTTTTTTAGTAAAAGTAAAAAGATAGAATTTAATTCATTGTTTTTTTATTGACATCTGGTATTATTTTTGTATTTTTAATACTTGTCTGACCGAAAACTATAAAAAAACTCTCGTTTCGATGAGCCCCGACAAATCGGGACAGACTGCGACAAGAAATTTTGCTGTAAAACAGATGGTTAAAGATTTCTTCTCCCGGCTCTGTTCAGGCAGGGGTTGAAATGAAAAAATCAGGGTTTTCGTTCGGCCACTAACTAATAACTTCTTAAAAAAGTTATTCCCATGGCTGAAAGAAGAATTTATAAAAGGTTTGATCGAAACATTCCTGTCAAGCTTCAGGTAATAAACCCTGTTTATGAAAACACTGAAAAACCACACTATTTACTGACAAAAAACATCTGTGCCGGTGGCATTTTTCTTGAGACAAAACAATCATTCCCGAAAGGCACTGACGTAACTCTTGAGATTGCCATTCCAGCAGAAAACCATATCAGTACTGTTTTAAAAGATCACTGCTTTGTAAAAGCAATAGGGGCTGTAGTAAGGACAGAACCAGGGGGAATGGCTTTAACCTTCAATAAAGATTTCCAGATTGAGTTCGGGGAGTTGCCTGAACATTTTCTGCATAATACTTCTTTATAAAATCATCCTTAATCTGATAATTTCTTTACAATATAATCATAGTCCTGCTCCGTATTGACGCTCCTGAAAGATTCTTCATCCTCAGTTCTGAGAACCCTTACATTCAGCGAGGGGAAAAGGTCAATTATTCTATACTCTCCATGGTCAATAAGATCCTCTAAAGCATCAATGCAAGTTCGCCTGTAAATCGCATAAAGGGGCTCAAAGCTTTTATGCTTAAAAATGGTTATATCAGATCCAGGATACTCAGTTATTAACAACCTTATATTCTCAGGTATTATCAACGGCATATCACAGGACAAAACAAGCACATATTCCGTGGCACTGGTACTCAGTGCAGCATGTATGCCTGAAATGGGTCCGCACCCTGGCCTGATATCAGGAGCTGTCTCAATATTCAGATACTGATATTCATCAGGGGTATTTGTAATAATCTTCACACTGGAAACAAACGGGGAAACGGTTTTAAGCACCCGCTCTATGATTGTGTCATCATGGATTCCCAAAAGGGCCTTGTTGCGACCAAGCCGGCTTGACCTCCCGCCCGATAACACAGCAGCTGATATTGCGGGCTTCAGATAACATTCTTCAACAAAGTCACATATTTTTGCAATATCATCAGGTGTAAAACAGGGTATGTTTTTTACGGAAGTACCTGCGCTTACAACAGCTATGAGGGCAGAATCTTCCTCACAAACAGGGCTTTCACCTTCCGGAACAACTTCTATCTTGTGCCTCCCGTTTTTAAGCCCACCCTCCATCAGGACCAGATGGCAGTCATAAAAGGCATGCTTAACAAGGGCAGCTTTTTTCTCCCAGTTGGCTGATGGCAGGAAAAGATCGGTTTCATTAGCTGACATAAGTGCCGAGCCCCGGGCACCTGCTTCCCTGAACTTTTCAGTATCAGTACCTGCACTGTCTGCCGGGTGGGCATGGGGCGAATGGCGCACTGCTCCCATACGGTATCCCCTGGAGGTAAGAAGGCTGATCATAGCAGTCACAAGTGATGTTTTTCCTGCTCTTTTCCGGCCGACAATACTTATGATTGGGGGAGTTTTTAGAATCATTTAAGACAAGGCAAGCCTCACTCCTGTTGCAAATGCCAGGTTTAACTCATCAGGCTTGTTCTTAACGATAGCTCTTTCGATATTGTTCATGCTGAATACCTCACCAACTTTTTTCATCTGAAAATCTTTCATATTATCGTCAATTATCTTGACAACCAGAGCTGAAGAAGATGGCCATGGGTCTCCCTGACTTACCACCATTACAGCCTTTTTACCCCGGGTTAACGGCCGGGCTTCAGCATGGATGATTTTTCCGGACTCATCTTTTTCCACATGCATTTTCAGAAGCGGCATCATTCTGGCTATAAAATTTGTCATTGCCGCAGATATGGTGCGACCATGATTTGGTGAGCCAAAAATAAAAGCATCGGCCTCCTGCATTCGATGAAGGATGCCTGCCATGTCATCTCCAAGAGGACAGTCCCTGCTTCCCTTCAGCACTGTATGTGCCCCGCACGCATTACAGTACTTTATGTCTGCCTCATACAGGTATATCTTCTCAGCCTCAACATCAGTTTTGCTTTTTGCTCCCTCAATAACTTTGTCTATTAAAATATCAGTATTAGAGCCTTTACGCGGGCTCCCCACAAAAGCCATTATTTTCATCTCAAACCTCCTTTGTTAATGCAGTCAAAACAGTGCGATAGACAACAAAAAAAATCTGCAAGTTTATTGATTAATGCTTGCAGACCATTCTTTACACAAAAATTAATTCAGGTTAATGGAGGCGGCGACCGGATTCGAACCGGTGTATAAAGGTTTTGCAGACCTCTGCCTTACCACTTGGCTACGCCGCCAGAAAAATGGAGCGGGAAACGGGATTTGAACCCGCGACTCCAACCTTGGCAAGGTTGTACTCTACCACTGAGTTATTCCCGCTTGTTTCACAAATAACTGTATTATATAATGAAATTTCTGTCAATCAGAAAAATCATTCCGGTCTTTCACGATCAATCCTTGTCCATTGGATGCAGTGTTAGCTTCCAGGCTTTGCAACTTTCTTATAGAAACTGTAAAAATAAGCAGCGCCTGTCCACGTTGTAACAACAAGGGCAATATATAAAAGCACCATCCCCATCCTGTGAAAATCCACAAAAAAATCACCGAATTTATACTCATAATTAATCAAGAGGGAAACTACCGCAACAATCTGAAAAACTGTTTTATATTTTGCCATTCTGCTTGCTTCGATAATCATGTTCTCCCTGATTGCAACAACCCTTAAACTTGTAACCAGTATCTCCCTGCCTACAATCAGCGCCACCACCCATGGGGGAACCCTTTCAAGGGGAATCATCATAATCAGTGCAACCCCAACAAGAAGCTTATCAGCTAATGGATCCAGAAATTTGCCAAGGGATGTAACAAGGTTCATCTTTCGGGCCAGGTACCCGTCAAGAAAGTCTGTAATTGAGGCAAGAGTAAAAACAACAGCAGTAAAAAGACTCATGAGCCTGCCTGGCGAGTTGAGAAGTAAAATGAACAAAACAGGGGTAATTATTATACGGCAGACCGTAATAATATTAGGGACATTAAAAATGGTTCCTGTCATTTTTGTTTTACCAGCATGCCAGGATTGTAATCTTCTGCTTTCAGCTCAATCATTACCCCATCCTCTAATTCAACATAAATCTTTTTTGATATTATGTTGATCTGTTTAACTTTTCCAATACCCTGAGGAATTTTAATTTTTCTCCCTGTCTTTGGCATGGCTTTATTCATTTCAACATAGTTTTCATGCTCGTATGCAAGACAACACATCAGGCGCCCGCAAACACCGGATATCTTCTCAGGATCAAGGGGCAGTCCCTGTTCCTTTGTCATTTTTACAGTTACCGGACAGAACTTCTGCAGAAAAGTCTCACAACAAAGGCTTCGCCCGCAGCACCCGATTCCTCCTATACGTTGTGCTTCAGTGCGAGCTCCGATCTGCCTCATTTCTATCCTGGTCCTTAAATCCCCTGCCAGTTCTTTAACCAGTGAGCGAAAGTCAATCCTGTTTTCAGAAACAAAATAGAAAACCACCTTGTTTCCATCTGCTGCTATCCCAACGTCAACAAGCTTCATTGGAAGGTCACGCTTTTTTATCTTTTTCTGGCATGCCTGGAAATAATTTTTTTCCAGCCGCAGATTCAACTCTTCCTGCCTCAGATCATCCTCCCCAGCCTTTCTGATAACTTTCGGATAGTTTCTGCCAGCGCACTTAACCCCGCACTTGTAAGCATAAGAAGGGGTAACCCTGCCCACAATAGATCCCTCCTTTGTCTGCACAACAACCTTATCACCATTTTTCAAATCAAAATCACCTGCATCCGCAAATACAGGACGCAGATGCTTCCTCAATCTGACTCCAATAATATTCGACATTATAAATTTATCTCCGGTTTTGTTCAGTTTGTCTGCATCAGAGCACTTTCCAGTCCCATCTGAACATCCATGTTCATCAATAAATTGCTTTGCAGCCACTGAATCCTTTTTATTTTTTTTATGATCCCGTCTCTTGTTTCATTTTCTGCAGCATCACGTATACTCTCTGTAATGTCCCTGTTATAAAGCAACGATTCTGACAGACCCTCCTTGAGTAAAAGCATATCCCTGTACCATGTTTGCAAAAACTCGAAAATCAGGAAAAGCGTGCTGTTGTCACAATTCAGGATACTTGAAAGTTCAAATATAGAGTCAAAGCTCCCGGGTGAAATGCCGGAAAGCAGACCCGCTATTTCATTTCGCCTGTTCAGAAAATCACTCTCAATTAAAATATTCGCTCTTTTAATGCTCCCGTAGGCATGGTTTGTTATCAAACCTGCCTTTGCCTTCTCAACCCCGTTTTTGCTGAGAAACTGAAAAATATCTTCACCCGGCAATGGCGCAAAGCATATTCTCTGACAGCGGGAGAGGATAGTCGGAAGCATGCCTGCAGTGCTGCCGGCAACAACCAGAATCAGAACCGTGTCCTCCGGCGGTTCTTCCAGTGTTTTCAGCAGACAGTTCGCAGCATTTGAATTAAGCTTTTCAGCCTGATCTATAATAACAGCCTTTTTTTTTGCTTCCAGAGGTTTAAAAGAGATATCCCTTTGAAAAGCCCTCACCTGTTCAATCCTTAAAACATTTTTTTCAGGCTCTACAAAAAATATGTCCGGGTGCACCAGCCTGTTAACCTTCTGGCATGAGAGGCATCTGTCACAGAAATCATCCTCCATCTCCAGGCAGTTCAGAGCTTTTACAAATGAAACTGCTGTTGTGCGCTTCCCTATGCCGTCAACACCCGAGAAAATAAATGCATGCGGTATCTGTCCTGTTTTTAACATGCTGCGCAGTATGCGGACTGGAATCCTGTGGCCCAAAATAGAATCAAACGGCATAGCCCTTTTCTTTCAGCTTTTCCGTAATAATTAAGCAGAGTTCATCATGAATTGATTCAATGGATTTTTCAGCATCTATTATTCGGAAACGTCCCTGTTCTTTTTCTGCTATATCCATATAACCCCTTCTTACCTTTTCATGAAACTTCAGGGTTTTTTCTTCAAACCTTCCCTCTTGCTTCTCAATACCCATTTTTTTATTTCTGTTCCTTGACCTTTCAAGACCGGCCTCTACACTGCAGTTAAACAGTATTGTCAGATCAGGTTTAATTGAATTCAGAAAAAGCTCATGGCACCTGTAAATCAGGGAAAGAGGAATGCCCCC
The DNA here is from genome assembly GCA_024276465.1 of Deltaproteobacteria bacterium. Lineage (GTDB taxonomy): Bacteria > Desulfobacterota > WTBG01 > CAIYCZ01 > CAIRTM01 > JAJRXD01. The sequence continues at coordinate 1,272 of JAJRXD010000027.1, read as the reverse complement.
GGCGTATCCCTGATAGGCAACAGTTGCATCAAAAAATCTGTCACACACCACTATCCTGTTTCTGTCCAGAGCCGGAATGATAATCTCATTGACATGCTGAACCCTGGAGGCAGTAACAAGGAGTAGCTCTGTAAGGGGAATAATCTCTCTGTTATCGCTGTGAAGGAATATCCTCCTGATCTCTTCACCAACACGTGTGCCCCCCGGCTCCCGTGTAACCCGGCATGGAAGCTTTCTTTTTTCAAAATAACTGCTGAGAAGCTTTATCTGAGTGGTTTTTCCACACCCCTCAATTCCTTCAACTGAAATAAAAATTCCCATATAGTCCCTTAGCGTTCCTCCAGTCTGTAATCGGAGATTCACGGAATTTGAAGCAGAGACCTGCCTGCGTTCATATAGAGAATAAAAATAACAAAAATGCTGCTTGCTGTCAAGAATGCTCAAGGCGGGCTTATTCAAGTCGTGGGGCTTGTAATAGAAAAGACAGGGAAATGCTGGTTTTAGAAAAGTTGCAACTAATTTTCGGCAAAATGGAAAAACTAATACTTTCTTCTTAGGAAAAGCCTGTAAATAAATACGAAGAAATTCATACTCTCTGGTTATTGTCTTTTTTTTACAATTCGTGTTATATACATAGATGAAGCAGAAACATCAAAGGAGCTTAAAAATGATTAATAAATCTGTATCATTAAGCATATCTGTTTGTCTTCTTATAGCTGTTGCCATCTTTTCCCCAGGGCTGGTCAGATCATACCAGTTTGTTGAACCAGCAACTTGTAATGAAACAAGGCCGACCTGCGGAACATGTCATGATTTCAACAGATCTGAGCATTGGGACCCTGCTCTGTATCCGAATGAAATTCACACCCTTCACCGTCCTCCGAATTCAGAACTGGTGAGCTGTTCTGTCTGCCACCCAACACAGGACTACACTGACATTATATGTGAAAAAACAATACCGGCTTATACCTGTACTAACATAGGGTGCCATCTCACAAGTGATACCACCACTCCTGACAATGCTGCGCGTATATGTGACGTTGTTAATTTTCCTGCAATGAGCGACAACTTTACTGCACTCACCGGAGCAGGCTGCTCCACAGCTGAATGCCATATTGACTGCAGTGACGGCCCATCCTCATCCAGCAGCAGTAGCAGCACCACCACCTCAGTCATAGGCACAAACGGACACTCAGGGTTTGTGGACAGCGTCAACTGTTTAAGCGCGGGATGTCATTTTGTTATTGTCGCCGCTGATCCTCTGGATCCTCC
>JAJRXD010000026.1 GCA_024276465.1 Deltaproteobacteria bacterium | reverse complement strand
TGATAAAATAAAATCCATGTTTTTTAAAAGTTTCTTAGATTTTTCGGTTCAGTCCTGCTAAAGCTGCGGTAACTTTCTCCCACATTTTATTAACTTCACGCGAAACTTCACCACAGTCATACTCTACAACGGATTTCCTGTTTATCATTGCAGCAGTAACAGACTTGTCATATGGTATACGACCCACGACATCCACGCCTCTTTCTTTGCATCTCTTTTCTATGCATGCAGTATTGTCAGGGTTGATATCAAATTTGTTAATGCATACAAACGCGGGAATGTTAAAATGTTTAGCCATATCCAGAACCCTTTTCATATCGTGCAGCCCTGACAAAGCAGGCTCCGTTACAACCAGAACCATATCAGCCCCGGTAATCGAGGCAATGACCGGGCATCCGATACCCGGGGGTCCGTCAATAAGAATAATCTCGTTATTCTCTTTTTCAGCTATCTCTTTTGCTTTTTGCCGAACCATGCTTACCAGCTTCCCTGAATTGTCCTCGGCAATCCCTAACTTTGCATGTACCATGGTACCTTCCCGTGTTGATGATACAAACCATTCACCAGAAATCTGTTCTTTCATCACAACTGCTCCTTCCGGACAGACATAGGTGCACAACGTGCATCCTTCACAGGAAATAGTGTCAACCCGAAAATTATGAATTGCATCAAAACAGCACATGCCAACACACTCGCCGCATTGCGTGCATTGTGACTCATCGATAAAGGCTTTGCTCCCCCCGACATACGGCTCCTGCTGTTTTATGACAGGCAAAAGTATAAGATACAGGTCAGCCGCATCAACATCACTGTCAGCCAATACCCCGTTTTCAGCCAGATGTGCAAAAGCTGATGTGATGGTGGTTTTGCCTGTTCCGCCCTTGCCGCTGATAATAGTAAGCTGTTTCATAGTATGTTTTATCCATGCAAATTTTCTGATACTTATTGTTCAGGCTGCATTCTAATTCAAGTTTTGATTCCAATATCAGAAATTCTGGTAAAAATATTCTGGAAATCCTTTTTCATATCAGGAAGTACTTCAACAGCCGGCAACCCCTTTGAGTATCCTTCCGCAATACGCCTGTCCCACGGAATTCGCATTAAGATTGGAACCTCTTCATTGTTACAGTATTTATCAACTTCATCATCCCCTATTCCCCACTGGTTAATCACCACTCCGAAGGGCACATTTATATTTCGTACCATCTCAACAGCAAGCTTCAGATCATTCAAACCGAAAGGGGTAGGCTCTGTCACAAGGATACAAAAGTCCGTATCCCTAACAGTCTCTATAACAGGACAGGATGTGCCTGGGGAAGAATCAAGAATAACTGTTTTGGATATATCGATAAAACTCCTCTCTTTTTTTATAATTGGCGACGCCATTGGCTCTCCGACATTAAGGATGCCCTGGATAAAATCAACGCCTTCAGCACACCCGCGCTCGACCACCCCGATTGCCCTGTTTTTTTCCGTAATTGCTTTTTGCGGGCAAATATATGCACAGCCTCCGCAGCCGTGACACAATTCCGGAAAGAAAATTGTCTTTTCACTTATAACAATCAGCGCATTAAAAGCACACATCTGAGAACATTTGCGGCAGTAATCACACTTTTCTTCATCTATTTCCGGCACAGGGATTTCTACAGGAATCTTTTCCGTAATGGTGGGGTTAAGGAAAATAGCAGCGTTTGGCTCTTCCACATCACAATCAAGATACTGAACATTATCAAGAGAAAAGGCCAGGCTTACCGCAACGGTTGTCTTCCCTGTTCCGCCTTTTCCACTGGCAACTGCAATTTTCATAATTGATTTTAACCTTCCTGTTGGCGCATCATTTTAGCTCCGCATTCAGGACAGTCTGTCTGGTAGCATGGCACACCAGCCTGATGTTGAACTGTAGTGCTGCAGTTCGGACAAATGCATTCACCGGCCGGTCCTGCTCCGGCACGGTTACCACCCATTCTTCCCCGGCCCTTGCTCTGGCATCGGCCCATGCCTCTACCTTTTTCCAATCCCTGTCCGCCAGGGCCTTTTCCATTTATTTTTGGCATATGTTATACCTCCTTTAAGTTATATTTTACTTTGCCACTCTTTTCATGCCAGCATGACTTTCAACTGAAGGTGCACCGGTCTTTTCAAGCGCACCCTTTTTGCGCATCACAATTTAAAATCTTGTTGTTTTCATTTTGCGTAAAGAATTGTTTTTATATTTTGACAATGCTTTGTCAACCGTAATGCCCGAAGGCGACAGAAAAACATCAATTCCAGCCTGTGATAATACTGCAAACGCATTCGGGCCAGCCTTGACAGTAATTACACTTTTTACGGACTTATCAAAAAGCAGCTGTGCACATGCTGTTCCTGCTCCGGTCGAAGTACCGACAAACTTATTCTTTACTGCTCTGCACATCATTGACTCCGTGTCAATGACCAGAAAAAAGTCACATCGCCCGAAAAGATCGTGCACTTTATCATTCAGAGTTGGGCCTGCAGAAGATATGGCGATTTTCATAACTAATGGCCTCCGCAGCTGTCATGATGATCATGAGAGCATGGAATTGTACCTTTTACCTTTCCTTCGAGGTAAGCCTTAAGGACATTTTCCACTTTTCCGCAAACTCCAGTAGCAACCTCAATACCAAAGTCTTCAAACATCTGAACCGCGCGAGGACCCATGCCCCCTGCAATCATGACATTTACATTCTGCTCATTGATAAAGCCTGGAACAACCCCGGGCAGATGATTGCTGAAATACGGATTTTCAATTACCTCAACATTTTTTACTTCTGGACCTTCAATTTCAATCAGGGTGTAATTTGGACAGCGGCCAAAATGCATGCTCATTTCCGATTGCAGTCCACGATTGTCTTCGCAGGAAAATGCTATTCTTTTCACTTTTATCCTCCTCCTGTTATTGTGCTTTTTTTTTGCTGTTAATCATTAACCCTCTCTAACAACTGCCCCCAGTTTTCAGAAATTTCAGTAAAAGCTTTGTTTATTTCTTCATGACCAGGGATTGTAACCAGCGGGGTTCCTTTATCTCCACAGGATACCATTTCCGGGTCAGTAGGAATTCGACCCAGAAACGGGACTGACATTTCTTTTGCTGCTCTTTCCCCGCCGCCCTTCTTAAAAAGATCTATGGGCTCATGGCAGTAAGGACAGTTAAATCCACTCATATTTTCAACAACTCCCACTAATGGAACCCTTAACTGCTTAGCAAATGTAACTGCTTTTCTGCTGTCAAGCAGAGCTACATCCTGAGGAGAAGTGACCACAATAGCTCCATCAATGTTTTTGATAAGGTGTGCCACGCTCAGTGCTTCATCACCGGTCCCGGGGGGAAGATCAATTATGAGATAATCCAGTGCTCCCCATCTCACTTCCCCAAGGAACTGTTTCAGAAGGCCATGTTTCATTGGTCCTCTCCAAATTACTGCATCCTGGTCCCGCTGAAGAAAAAAACCTGTTGACATAACATGGAGATTTTCAGAAACCTCTATCGGAAGCATACCGTCTCCTGAAGCAATGATTTTAAGGCCTTCAACTCCCAACATTTTGGGAATATTAGGGCCGTGTATATCAGCATCAAGAATCCCCACTTTATACCCCTGTTTGGTCAATGTGGCAGAAAGGTTGACTGTAACAGAACTTTTTCCCACACCGCCTTTTCCGCTTATAACCATGAACTTATATCTGATATCACACATCTTCTTCTCAACGAGAGCTGTTTCATCTGCTTCCTTTTCTGCCTGAGAAGGCTTTGGAGTATCAATACATATATTGCAGCTGTTATCTTTTTGACATTTGTCTTGTTTCATCTGTTTTTTATCTCCTTGAAAGATGGTTCAGTGGTTATCGTGCCATGGTCGTGTGGCTCAAGCCAGGCCTGTGTCAGGGGATCATTAGTTGACTTCCTTTTTGCTTAGTTCTTCAATTCTCCTGCGGATCTTTCCTGATTCCTGTTCCATTGATGCAGTTTGGTTCTTAAAAGATTCCATTTCCTTCTCAATTGCTTCAGCACACGGATCATAAGCACCGTATGGGGGAACATGATAAAGGTTATAATCAGTTGTCCGATACCAGCCTCTTGCGTGACTGCCACCAAAACCTCTGCCTCTGCCCCGTGGAATACTGCCTCGTCCATTGCCACGCATGGAGCGGAGATTGTATCCAGAAGATGGTCGTGACCCCGGCCGAGAAAAACCTCTGCCCCACCAGTTATTGGGCCCGTTCCCTGTGGGCATCTTCCATCAAATCCAGGCATGTCAAATACCTCCTTTCATGTTATCTTCATGTTAAAGTAAGATTTTGAACTTTTTATTCCGGATTGCTTAAAATCTACACGCATCAATCCCAATTTCAAAAAGAGGGGGTATCATCCTTTCCCTCTTTTTCTGCTTTGCCGCTGTTTACAAAATCCCCACTGCCTTATCCGCCTTCCGGGGCATAAGATGGCACCGGGCGTTAGTTTTCCCTGCGTAAAAAGCCGGAGAGCTTTTTGAACATCACCGGTTACCCAGGGAATTACCTCAATGTTTTTCCTGCAGAGTAATTCCTGCATTTCGTTTGAAATCCCACCGCAAATGACAACATCAACTCCCGCGGTTTTTAACTGGTTGATTCTTTCAATGTAATTAATGCTCTGACAGACCATTTCATCCCTTTCAATAATCTCCCTGCCCTCATCATCAGTGGTAATTAACAAAAGACCTGGAGCACAATCAAAACGTGGTGATATTCTTGTTCCAAAAAGAGGTATCGCAATTTTCATTTCTTTTTCCTCTGCAATACCTGTAAGCAAGACCTGTGCCGGATCCTGATCCTGAAAAAACTGAAGTTTTGTTATGATGTTATGCCACTGGGCAAAACTGAAGAGATTGGATTCTGATCATATTAATTGCAGCTTTGCAATTAATATCTTGCAATTAATTGCATTTATGCAATACTATAGACAGATGGCTAAGATTTGGGGAACATAGAGAACATGAAAAGAAGCAGTAAAAAAAATCGACAGCTGGAAATTATTTTAAACAGCATTGCAGACGGTGTTTTTACAATTGATCTCAATAAAAACATAACCTCATTTAACAAAGCCGCTGAAAACATAACCGGCATCCCTGCAGACCAGGCAACCGGGCAGAAGTGTTTTGATGTGTTTCACTCAAATATATGCCAGGGCCACTGTGCGCTTGAGAAAACGCTGGAGACCGGAAAGGAGAATATAGACCTTCCTGTTAATATTATAAACAGCAAAGGCAAAACCATCCCAATAAGCGTAAGCACAGCGGTTTTAAAAAGCGAGACAGGGAAAGTCACAGGAGGGGTTGAAACCTTCAGGGACCTGTCAGCAATTGAACAGATGAGAAAAGAGATGCAGGGTAAATACACATCTCATGACATTATAAGTAAGAATCATGAAATTCAGAATATTTTGACAGTATTGCCTGATATTGCCGAAAGCGGCAGTACTGTTCTGCTCCAGGGACCGAGCGGTTCAGGCAAAGAGCTGTTCGCCCGCGCTATTCACAATCTCAGTGCTAATAAGGATGGGCGATATGTAGCTGTAAATTGCGGCGCACTGCCCGACACCCTGCTTGAGTCAGAGCTGTTCGGCTATGTAAAGGGGGCATTCACAGATGCAAAAAAAAACAAGCCGGGCCGTTTTGCTCTTGCCGAAGGAGGAACTCTTTTCCTTGATGAAATAGGGGATATATCCATGGCCCTTCAGATCAAGCTGTTAAGGGTGCTGCAGGAGGGAGAATACGAGCCCCTGGGCTCAACAAAACCGGTTAAGTCAAATACGCGCATTATTGCTGCCACGAACAGGGATTTAAAAGAACAGATGGCACTGGGCAGGTTCCGGGATGATCTTTACTATCGTCTGAATGTCATAAAAATAGAGCTCCCGACCCTTTCAAAGAGAAGGGAAGACATCCCCCTTCTTGTAGAGCATTTTATTAACCAGTTCAACCTGAAAAAGGGTCGAAAAATTACAGCTGTTTCTCAGGATGTGATGGAAGCCCTGATGGCATATGATTTTCCCGGTAATATCATAGAGCTTGAAAATATAATTGAGTATGGTTTTGTATTGTGCCGTGATTTTGTGATCACACTGGATCACCTTCCGCTTGATTTCAGGAATACCATTCATAAAAGAGACAGGGGAGAAAATCAGACTGTCAAACCCCTGAGACAAGCAGAAGCCGGGGTTGTAAAGAAGGCCCTGGAAAAACATAATGGACACCGCGGTAAAACAGCTGCTGAGCTCAACATTGATAAAAGCACGCTCTGGCGCAAAATGAAAAAATTCGGCATTATGTAAAAAGATCCTGGATGTTTTTCTATAGGTTTAGGATAAAATCCTATATTACCCATCTGTTAGCCAAAGCAAAAAAGCGGCAGAATCCCGGGTTAAGCTGCCGGCCTCTTTCTGTTTTCTGATTATTCACCAGTGCACATGTTTTTGGCCCTAAGGCCAAAAACAGTTTGACATCATCAGGCCAACCTTATAAAGTTGGCCCTGTGGCCAAAAACCATACAGGACAGTTTTAATGTGTTTTAACGCTTTTAATTACAATGAAAACCTCAAAACGCGATCTGATTCTTGATTCAGCTGTAAAGGTTATTGCAGAAAAAGGCTATCAGTACACAACCACCCAGAGCATAGCCAGAGAAGCCGGCATATCAAAAGGTTTAATACATTTTTATTTCGAAAACAAACTTGATTTGCTGCTCTCTGTTTTCCTTCTTTTTCTGCAGAAAATTAATTCCATCAATCAGGAAAAACTTTCATCTCCTGGTGATCCTGTTGACAGGCTGAAGGCAGTATTTGCAACTTTTCAGGACCTGCTGTTCCGGGATAAAAAATCATTGTACTGGGGAAAGCTTATTAATGAGAGACTTCCGCAGGCTGATGCTATAAAGAGTGAAACGATGAAAATAAAACGCCAGGCAATAGTTAATGAAAACAAAAAACTTGTGAAATGTATAGATGAATTAATTAAAGAAGGCCAGAGCAGGGGCATGATCACAACAGCACTTAAACCGCAGGTGCTTAGACAGATTTTTGGTGGTTCCAGCCAGGTGCTTACCTGGAGGATGTATTTGCAATCTTCCAGAGAAGGCCATTTTGAGTACGATCAGGATGATGTTCGAAGCGCTATGGAAACATTGATTGAAAAGTTTACAGTGAAAGGGGGTAAAAAATGAAAAAAGGTGGATATTTCGGGCGTTATCTGATGGTTGACCTGAGTGAAAAAAGCTGGAGGGAGGAAAAACTGCCGGAAGAAATTATTTCGGCTTATCTGGGGGGCAGGGGCATAGCCACAAAACTTCTTTTTGACCTTCAACCTGGCAAAGTCGATCCGCTTTCTGCAGAAAACAATCTGATTATTTTTACTGGTCCTGTTAATGGAACTAATGCGCCTGGCAGTTCAAGGATGGTATTTGTTACCAAGTCGCCGATCAGCAATACTGTTAACCCGGCCAGTATGGGGGGGGCCATTTCCCAATGCTTTAAGAGAACAGGATTTGACGGACTTGTCATAACAGGAAAATCGTCAGAAAAGCTGTGGCTGAATATTACCCCCGAAGGGGTTTCATTCCATAGCGCTGAGAAGCTGTGGGGACTTAAAACCACTGAAACTGCTGCTGCTGTAAAGGAACAGGCTGGTAAAAAATGCCGTGTATGCTGCATAGGGCCGGCAGGGGAAAACCTGGTACTGTACTCTGCTGTAGTTTCTGAGACACGCACTGCTTCCCGCGGTGGTATTGGTGCGGTAATGGGGTCAAAAAACCTGAAAGCCATTGCAGTTTCAGGTGATGTTAAAACACCCATAGCTGACAGGCAGGCTTTTGAAAATACCGTTAAAAAAATCAGGGACAATCAGAATGATAACCCGAGCATTGCCGGCATGCACATGAATGGAACTGCAGGCCTGGTAAGCGTTGTTAATGCCATGGGTGGGCTCCCCACAAAAAATTTTCAGACCGGAACCTTTGAGCTTGCAGAGGAGATATCCGGCAGTGCCATTACAGACAAAAGACGGATAAAGGGTTTTGCCTGTGCTTCCTGCCCTGTTGGATGCTCTCTTATTTCCGAGGCAAAGACCGGAAAATACGCAGGGACCCGCCTGGAAGGGCCTGAATATGAGTCAATAGTTATGTTAGGGTCAAACCTCATGATCAGTGATATTGACACAATTATTGCCGCCAATTACCTGTGCGATGAATATGGCCTGGATACCATCTCTACGGGTAATGTAATAGGGTTTGCCATGGAATGCTGCGAAAAGGGACTGCTGACTGATGCTGATACGGGTGGTCTTTCTCTGTCCTGGGGCAATTGCGATACAGTGCTTTCACTTATCGGAATGATCGCAAAAAAAGAGGGGATAGGTGAGCGACTGGCAAAAGGGGTTGCACGGCTCTCAAAGGAGCTTTCCGGTTCTGAATCTTTTGCCATGCATGTAAAAGGTTTAGAACTTGCCGGTTATGACCCGAGAGCCGTGTTTGGCCAGGGCCTTTCCTATGCTATTGCGCCGCGGGGAGGCGAACATGGCAGAGGTGGATACATGATTGTTGAATTTTTTATGTCAGATATTGACCTGTATACCCATGAGGGCAAAGCACAGCGTGCAGCTGAACTTTCCGAAAATGCCACTGTTTTTGACATGGCCTGTCTGTGCAGCTTTAATTTTGTTCCTGTAGGGATTGTTCCCGAACTTCTTTGTGCTGTTGTCGGCAGGGAATATACGGACGAAGAATTAAGAAACACTGCACGCCGGGTTATTACCCTTGAACGAAAATTTAACATGAGGGAGGGCTTTAGCCGCAAAGATGATACCCTGCCCCCGCGTCTTCTCAATGAGCCTTTGCCTGAAGGCATGGCTGAGGGAAAGATGGTTGAATGCCTTGATAAAATGCTGGATGAATATTATGAAATCAGGGGGTGGAACAGGGATGGCTCCCCACCTGCTGATTAAAATTTGCCTGTATTCTGTTATAAAAATTCTCTCAGGGAAATTGTTCGGGGTTGACATATTAATATTACTTTTAAACACTTAATACGAAAGGATAAACAATGTATCCTTATAATTCAATTCGAGATTACGTTGAAGAGCTTGAAAGAAGAAACAAGTTTATCAGAATAAAGGAGATAGACCAGGACAAGTATGAATCCACAGCATTAATCTACAGGATACTTGACAGGATGGGTGATAAGGCACCGGGTTTTCTGGCTGAGAGAACAAAAATTAATGGAAAATGGTTTGACAGCCCTGTTGTCGGAAATATCTATAACGGCTATGATACTGTGGCGCTCTGCTTTGGTGTAAAAAATGTTACTGATATCTCTATTGAAATGTACAATGCAGCAGTTGCGCGTATACAGAGTTTTTTACAGCCTGACGGGAGATGGAAGGAAATAGATCCGGAGGTAATAGACAGGAAGGATGCTCCATGCAAGGAGGTAGTTTTGCTGGGGGAGAATGCTGACATAATGAAATTCCCCTGGATTAAAAACAGCCCCCTTGATGCCGCCCAGTATATCAGCGCGGGCTCATTTGTAATGCATGATCCTGATATCGGAAAAAATGTCGGTACCTATCGCATACAGATAAAGGGAAATCAGAAAATAGGTGCGTACTTTACTAACCAGAGCCATGCCTATGCCATGATGATGAAAGCAGCAGAGAGAGGAGAAGAAAAAGTGCAGGCATCAATTGCTGTGGGCATTGATCCGATCTCATGGATAATGAGCAGTACCAGGCTGGCGGATATGGGAACAGATGAGTTTGCAGTTGCTGGAGGATTCAGGGGCAAACCCGTTGACCTGGTAAAGAGTGAAACAAATGACCTGCTTGTGCCTGCACATGCAGAATTTATTATCGAGGGTGAAATCCCGATGGAGACAGAAGAAGAAGGACCTTATGGTGAAATGTTTGGTTATCTCGGAAAAAAAACAACTGCTTTTTATCTTAATATAAAAGCCATAACCCACCGCAGGAACCCATGGGTCTTTAATATTTATACTGGGGCAGGTTCAGGCTATTTTACCATGCCGTGGGATGTTGGAAATTACGTCCGCTTAAAGAAACTGCTTCCAACTCTTGTTAAAACCTACACACCCCCGAATGCTCCAACAGTAGGAATATTAAGTATTAACAAGAAATTCCCCGGCGAGGGGTTTGAGGCTGGCATGCTCGCTCTGGGGTACAGGATGTATGGATTCAGCAAAAAAATAATTGTTGTAGTTGACAGCGATGTTGAGCCATCAGATATGTCGCGCGTTTTACATGCTATTGCCACCAGGTGGCAGCCGGTTCCGGCGAGCCTTCTTGTCAGCCACTCAATTCACATGCCCATTGATCCAAGCTTAAGCGAAATGTTCAAAAGCAGTAAAATTGTAATAGATGCCACCCGCCAGCTGCCCAGCGAAGGAGGTCCTGAATGTTTTGCTCCAGACCTCAGAACATCTCTTGATGAGATGGTTCCTGAAGCCTTTAAGCTGGTAGATAAAAAGTGGGATACATATTTTGCAAAGTGATACATTCACTCACAGCACTTATCTGATTGGGGTCAGGGCTACACTCTTGACAGAGGAGTACGGTTGATGTATAAATCTGGACATAGATCAATTATGACAGTAAGAGACAGGAGCAGTCATGGCGCGGCCATTGCGGATTGAATATGAAGATGCCTTTTATCATGTAACCACAAGGGGAAACGAACAAAAAAATATTTTTAAGAATGACAGAGATCGAGAGAAATTATTAGGTTATTTTGAATCTGCAACCTGTCGTTATTCGGCAGTTATCCATGCCTACTGCCTAATGGATAACCATTACCATCTATTCATCCAAACCCCTGCCGGAAACCTGTCCCAAATCATGCAGCATATCAATGGGGCATATACAACATACTATAATGTAAAAAGAAAAAGATCAGGGCATCTGTTTCAGGGAAGATACAATGCCCTGCTGGTAGATGCTGATGCGTATGCCCAGGAGCTATCCCGCTACATTCACCTGAATCCGGTAAGAGCAGGGATGGTTGAAAAGCCTGAGCACTATAAGTGGTCAAGTTATCAGTGTTATATACATGCAAACAATCAGCCGGAATGGTTGCGCACATATTTTATACTTGGTTTGTTTAACAGAAGGACGGTTGTATCTATGAAGAAATACCGCCGGTTTGTTGAATCTATGGTTGGGAAAGAAGCTGAAAGTCCTTTGCAAAACATATTTGCATCAACAATACTGGGTGGTGTTGAATTTATAAACAGGATACGAGCTACATATGTAGACAGAACAGTATCCGACCGCAATTTACCTGATGCAAAGCAATTTCATGAAAAGCCTGATATTGGAGAAATAATTAAACATGTAGAAAAAGCGATGCCAGAAGATTTGGCATTGTCAAAACGCGTACAGCTTTATATATGCCACAGATACAGCGGACAAAAGCTGAAGGATATCGGCAGACACTTCGGTATTGGTGAATCCGGTGTGTCGCAGGCAAGCCGCCGTGTTGCTATTGCAATACAAATTGATAAGGATATAAAATTAAAAAAAAGGATCGATACAATTATTTCTTATCTCAATCTGTCAAAAGTGTAGCCCTGACCCCGGTATTTCAAAACTATTAAAAGCTAAAACTTCACAACAATAAAAATAAATTAGAAAGCTATTTCAAACAGTTAATTGAATTTAATTTGCAATTTAAATCTAATTCCAATAAATCGTCAGAAACCTTATACAAGATGTTTAATTTAGAATTTCTTCAGACATTTATAATTCAAAACAAAAGTTCCTTAAAATGATTCAGGGAAATGCTTTCTGATTTCACGATTGCCAACAAGTTTGGATAATAATCTATAGTTTTTTTGTTCAAACCGGATTTTCCCTGCAATAATAGCTGGATGAATTTTCAATGATTCTGACAAAGATATAACATTTGCAACAGTGGCATTGTTAGTCACAGGAGTATTCTCCCATTTTTTTCCTGGTATCAGTGCATTCTGGGCGATTCTATCAGCTTCGCTTTCTCTGTCATCCTCCTTTTCAGCTCCATGACCGCGAAGGTCAAGGTCGTCAATAAAAATATCCTTTCGCGATAAATGCTTTATGACATGTGCCAGTTCATGAAGAAGACAGAACCAGAAATTATCAATCCGGTCATATCTGAGGGTCAGACCAATTACAGGGCTTCCGTCTTCAAGGAGCATGGCAACACCGTCAAGATATGTTTTTGGTAGATGCGGTACAACAATCATGTAAATACCGTGTTTTGCAAGATACTCTCTTGCCAGCAATGGACCGTCATGAAAGTAACTAAGCCTCGCAATATCTTTCAGTTCCTCCTGTTTTATGGATCCCTTTTTAAATTTGTTTTTTAATCTATTTTTTTTTGCAAGGATTAACACCCTCAAACACCATGCAAACAAGGCATAGGAATCCATTTTGGCGTTTTCTCTGGGACCCGGGCTTCTCCTGAAACAGGCTTCCGAGACCATGGCAGTACCTCCGGCCTGTTTAATCATCCCCCGCATTATTTCTTCAGCACTATTTTGCAGGTCACTATCCTGCTCTATCCAGCCTCGTTTGGCCATCTCAGATAGAGGAAATCTGTTCCAGTCAATGTCAGACATATCACCTGGAAAATCAGCACCCGGTTCCCTTAAAAGTATTTCCGCAGGGATATCCAATCCGTTGTGTAATGAACGCATCATGGACAGGGTCAGGGGTCTTTTATTGTTGAGCACTTCCGAAACCTTGCTTCTGCTGCCAAGAAAAGGAACCATATCCGGCTGATTCAAACCAAGCTGTTCCATGCGAAACTTTATGGCACCAACAGGATCAGGCAAATCCAGGGGATAGTGCTTGTCTTCATAGAGTTCAACAAGTGTTGCCAGAAGCTCCAGTTCATCTGCTTCGGGCGTATTTGCCCTGGCATCCATCAGTTTGTCTATATGGGATAGGGCGAGCTTATAATCTTCTTCTGTTTTTATAAGCCTGTTAAGCATCAGATTACCTCCGCATCTATCTTGTCGTATTCTTTATGCGTCCCAACAAATCTTATATACACAATTTTTGCCGGGTAATTTATTTTTACCACCAGCCTGTACTTGTTTCCACCGATATTGAAAACAACCCTGCTATCTTTCAAAGGACTGGCCAAACGATATTTTTTCTTGATATCTGTCCATGATTCCCAATCTGCTTTTTTAACTTCAGAATGCCATGTTTCCAGAGGAGTTTTGGCATCCCTGCATCCCGGCTTCTCATAGAAATTAACCAGTGTTTTCTTTTTTATCACCCGCATATATTATATAATATGTTCCCAAATAAATGTCAAGCTAATTGTTCCCATATAGGGAATACTTGTAGAAAAATTTTGAATTGTAAATGTTGAATTTAACACTCAACATTTACAATTCAAAATTTCTTCAGGTATTCAACATTCACCATTTATAATTTGTTCTTTTCCGCCAGCAGATTGCCGAATTTACCATAATTGACTTTCACGCCGTCATCAAGGTCGAGTGTTATTTTCATATCAGCATAATGGCGAAGCTCTTCGTCAAACTTTGCCAGCTCTTCCTGTTTTTTCTTTAAGGTGTCCAACTGTTTTTGTAGCTTCTTCTGTGCGGGTGTCGTTGTTGCTGCATCAATTTCATTTCTAAAGTGCTCTATTCGGGCCTTGAATTTGCCCTGCAGAGGAATTACATAAGAACTTCTCATCCGGGGAAGTGTGGATTCGTTATAACGATGAAGATACACAAGACATTCAAATGCCTTTTGCTTGCATTCAAGATTTTCATCACTCCTGTCTCCGCCATAACGATAGTGCGGGTTACAGGTCAAGGTAATTTCCTTGATTGGCACCTCAGGTATCAGCTCATCCTGCAGGACATAGGCACCAATAAAGATGCGGTTGTTCTCCTCTTCGAGGCGCTGCATCTCCAGCGTTGTTTCCTGCCAATAATCACGGAGCTTTTTGTAGGTGGTTTTTAGTGCAGGCTGGTGATATTCGGGGAGAAGCAGTGGAAGGGTAGTGAAGTCCCAGGAGGTTTCGTAGGAATTCCAGTCAGACTTACTGATATCAATACAAAACTCTGTATGTCCTACAACATCGGTGGTAATAAAGTCACTCAAATATGGCAACACAAATACATCGTTTATTGTTGTATTTAATGTTGGATTTATTGAGTTCAAATAGTAAAATGCAATTGGTGAATTCAAAAAAGCAAGGGCCTTCTTATCGCACTTAAACTCTGCAGTAAATATAGTTGGTGAACCAGAGCTGTATTGAGAGTAGCTTGGCTTGATACGGAAACTATTTTTTGCAGATGTTATAAGTGACCATGTAATGCCCTCCTTGCCCCAAAATTTAGGGTTGCAAAGTCCGCCATGTGAATCATAGAATGTTCTGGCTTTTTTGGACCAATTTACTACTTGAAGCTCATTACCCGCATACTTTCTAAAATCTCCACCATTTGCATAGCTAATCCAACCTCGATTATCAACAGATATTTCCCAGAAAAACCTCAGATATTTTTCATTATCGTGTGTTTTGTTTCTTCCGCCAGAAATAAATAAATCTCCGATTTTTTTCTGTTCAAATAAATGTGCCCCTTTGACCCAATACGCAATCGGACTACCAGGAATCTTCTTGAAATCATCAGCAGAGGCGCGGAAGAAATACTTTTCAGGCTTATCAGCAACCGGGTTTTCATCCTGCCGGTATTTTTTTGCATCCATGTTCATTTATTCTTCCACTTTTCCGTGTCATCCGTATGTTCCGTGGTTAATAAAGCCCGTCCTTTATCCGTCAACCTATACTTCTGCAAACGGCTGTTTGGTTTTTCGGGGATAGTGTAGGCTGCCTGTTTATTTTCAATCAGTCTTTTCATCAAATCATTGAGATAACGGGTTGGTTTCTCTTTCCCCAGAGCTTTGGCTATTTCCGCTTTTGCCAGTGGTGCTTTTTGAAGCAGTGCGAGTACCTGCAGGGCCATTTTTGACTCTACCCCTGACTCTACCCCTGACTCTACCCCTGACTGGGTCGATAAAGTTTTAGTTTGGGTCTTCCTCGACTGTTCGGGAGTTAGTGTCAGCGGTTTGGTAAGAGGAATCGTAAAGCGTACCCGGCCGGCAAATTCCTCGATAACTGGTTCAGGCAGTTTCCTGGCCTTTACTTCGCGAAAAATGCCGGGGATACCGCTGCCCCACTGTTCGATCAGATCCAGCTCCCGAAAAACGCGGGCAATGATCGGGTTGCGTATCTGCGATACGCCTCGTTTCATGTCGTCCACTGTCAACCCCGGCAATAAGAGGCCAGGACTTTCTATCTCGATGCGGTTGTCGAAAAAGGCAATGCGGATAGGGGTGCCGCGGTGGGAGTAGTCAGCATGAACCAGTGCATTAATGACCACCTCTCGCAGGATGTTAATGGGAATGCTCCAGATGTCTTTTCGGCGGATTTCGGAAAAGTCTGCTCCACGCATGGCATGTTTTTTAAGAAAAAGCATGATGGAGTCCACAGCCTGTGGCAATGGGTCGTGAAGATCGATATGGTCAAAGATATCTGCCTTGTCCGTGCCGATAAAACGGCCGCACTGTATCCAGGCATCATCGAAATGAAACCTGCGATCTTTGCCGTACAGCAGCACACCACCTTGAGTCGGTACAGCCTTCCCCTGTTCCCGGGTGATGATCTTCAGACTTTGTAATGTAGATTCGTCAATTGTTTTTGCTGAAAAATCGGACTTGATGGCAGTGATATCGAGATCGACAATGCTGAGATGAGGCATGGGCAGGGAGTCAAAACTGATGCCTGCCACACCGCGCTGCAATTCGGAGATCAACTCCCGGTCTGCCTGCCGATTGGTTGAACCGAGGCGGACAAAAACACCATTTTCCGGGCCTTCTGATTTCAGCCAATGGGGACGGGTTCCGCTAAGAAACACCTCGACTACCAACAGGGTTTTAGCCTCAAAAGTCATCAGCTCCACATTGGGCACAAGCCGTGGCGAAATGGAGTCAGCAATGAGACTGCACAGGCGTTCCTCTTCATCCAGGGGATGCTCAACACCAACGACTTTTTTGTCATCGTCTATGCCCACAATCAATTTACCGCCAGCAGTATTGGCAAAGGCCACCAGAGTCTTGAGAAGAGGCATGGGCGAGGAGAGGTCACGCTTGAACTCCAGTGTTTTACCTTCAGGGCTTGTTATGAGTTGTTCAATGGTCATTGTCATTTACCTGTTCTTCTGGCTGCTTGAATGATTTCAAGACATTTGGGTCCTTGAACAGCAGCTCCTTTAAAATCAGACAATCGCACATAACCTCCTTTGAAATCAGGATTATGGGCATTCTCTAATGTAAATGTACAAATTGGAACGGTTGCTCCATCGAACCCTGAATATTCAAGCTGAACTAAAGAAGTTATTGTTTTTTGATCTATTAAAAAACTGCGCAACTTTTCATATGAGGAGATAAACATCCAAACAAATGGGGTCATGAAACCAAGCTGGCCTTTTGGTAAAGCAAACTCAGTGTTACGCACTATAAAGGCTGAAAAGAGGTCAGACTTAACCTCAGCATAATTGTCTTTAAGGTAAGATTTCAATCGTCCATTCATCCCTTTACCTCCCATATATGGCGGATTTGTAACAACACAGTCATATTTTTTATATAATAATTCAGTCTGGAGAATAAAAGGTTTCAGTTGTCTTGCGGTTTCCTTTTCAAGTGGGTTTCTTTTGTTATTTTTTTCGTTAATAAAAGCCTTAATTTGTTCTAAGCTATTTTTCAACCCTTTTGAAATTCTTATTAATGACCCAAGTGTTTTTGCATCTTTAAATAAGGCTATCAGGTTCGAAATATCATCCTGTGTAATTCCAGGTGTTTTTTTTACGGATAAAATCGGTTGCTTCTTCAGTTCCGGAAAAAGTTCGTTAGTTTCAATAAGCCTGTGGGTTTTTTCCTGTATCAATGTTGCAGCAATGCGTCCAGCATCTAAATGTTTGGTGCTCTGCATTGCAATAACATTCATTTTTAGTTTATCCCTATGCATTATCCGTATGTCATCCTGCCTTGCCTTCATCAGTAATGCAAAACAGGAAAGCTGCGCTGCACGCTCATCAATATCAATGCCGTAAAGATTCTTTTCCAAAACAATGCGGGGAATATCTTTTGAACGATAACCACGTTCAAGGTATATCTCTTTAAACAGATCATAAGCCTCAACAAGGATGTGGCCTGAGCCACAGGCCGGATCTAAAAAGGTAAGCTCTTCTGGATTTAGTGCCACAGACACAGAAACATCAAGTTGTTTCTGAACTTTCGGTCCCTGTTCAGTAGGCTTAATATAGTATTCCATTTTTTCTTTTAATGGAGAATCCGGGTGTGTCAGGGCCAATGCTGCTAAAAAGCTCTTTACCTAAATTTCGAGCCTTTTCCAGTTCAAGTTTCTCCAAAATTTTGCGTTTGCTTATTTTAACATTTTTCCACTGGGCAGATTTGGTAAGAGGATCGATTGCTTCCTTTGGCTTAACCTTTGCACTATCAACCAAAAGATGTATTTTGCCACCCACAAACAATCTGGCAATAAGCAGCACAATCTCAAGTTCAGGCCAGCCGTAAGGACTTTTGGCAAAATGGGTAACAAGTTCATTCAAAATCACCTGATGATTGCTGCTGACCTTTAAGCTAACAAAGAGCTTATTATTACTCTTATCATGGTGTCCGTTTTAATTAAACCACATCCCGCATTGTTTAAAAGCTCTTTGGAAGTGATGCGAGGGATGATTTTATTAAGCCGGTTTTCAAATTGACCCATGGGATACCATAAAGATAAATGTTGAATTTTGAATGTTAGGTGTTGAAAGAAAAAAGATATTTTTTTTAATTCAGCACCCTGCAATTTAATGTTTTATTGTGTAACTTTCATACATTTGAGCACATATTTTTCGTCATTGTCCATTAAATAAGCTTTTACTTCCGGTATTATTGATACCGGCAGCATATTAAGCTTGCGAGTGCTGTCAATGTATTTAGATTCAGCCAGAATCCTGAAAACAACCTGCCCAAGCTTGTTTTGTGT
The DNA here is from genome assembly GCA_024276465.1 of Deltaproteobacteria bacterium. Taxonomy (GTDB): domain Bacteria; phylum Desulfobacterota; class WTBG01; order CAIYCZ01; family CAIRTM01; genus JAJRXD01. The sequence continues at coordinate 11,382 of JAJRXD010000026.1, read as the reverse complement.
AGTGGTGCTCCAGGAGGCAACTACAGGATCAACCTGTGAGCACATTTCTAAATAGTCGTTCCAGTCCTTATGAGTCAGAATCCTCTTGAATGTTCGCCAGTGTTCACCCATTACCCTGTCCATATAATCTCCTAATAGATGACTGTGCTTAACAGAGGCAGCAAGCAGGGCCTGGGTAACAACATCTGAAGTGCCTGCATCAATCAGTTCCCATAAATCAGGCTTCATTAATTCTAAACGGTTGCGAATTAGCTTTGTCTGCCGTTTTGCTGTGGCAGGGCTTTTCTTTTGAAGTATGTTATCTACTATAATTGCTTGATACCAGGCTTTTTCATCATGATTATCAAGGAGAAGGCGAGCAATTTTACGGCTTTCAGGTATTAAAAGAGATCCGGCAACGATTTCGGCGTGGTATGTTTTTGCTGTAGAATAAACTTCGTTAGATTCCATATGGCACATAAAATTATATTTACCCGTATTAATCTGGTTTTGTAAAGACTTACTACCATATCAAAGCCAAAAACAACTGTCAATTAACTGGGATTTCTTTTCTTTTTATTAAATTTAGCATATTCATTTGTCATATACGGTCAAAACAGAAATAATTTATTTGACAAGAAAAAGGGCAGAACTCGTTTGAAGAGAGTTCTGCCCTTTAAGCTCTCAATCCTCATCCACCTTCATAATAGTTATCACCGCTTCACCCTGATCACAATGGCCGCAGATCGCCTTGAGATTTATCAGCCGTTGCTCATGCTTCCTGTTGTCGATCATTGAAAAGAACAACTCATAAAACATAATATCAGAGACATTCTTTACAGCACTGCACCGGAACATCCACAAAACGTCCCAGAGCCTGCCTTTCGTTGACTTGCCCAGGCTTTTCAGTTCTTCATCCGGAACAACATATTCACAAAAAATAGGGGTTGGTTCTTTATCAACTTATCATTGTTTTTACGCAATTCCAGAAGTTCATCTGCACTGGCAAGTCGATTTCACAGCTGATGTAGTAATCCCCAAGTACCGGGCAACTTTATCCTCTCTGTAGCTGTTTTTTTACTATTAACTGACAAAAAAGTTTTCGCGCCTTCACAACTTCTTTTTTCCTGCTTCCAGACTAATTCGGCTTTTTCGATGATCTGCATTTCAGTTATTCTGGCAGCAGTCTTATTTAATCCAGGAAGCTCTTTAGTCAGGCGCATACTTTACCTGGTCTGTTCATCAGCCTCGGCCAATCACATGATGTAATGTCCCGGGTGCTTCCAGTCTTGGTTGTCTTGGCATTTGTCCTTAATAGTTATTCTTCCATTATATATCAAGTTGTTTTAGAACCACTCGTCCCCTATTACTATTAAAAACTGCCACACAAATGCCACAGGCCGTACAACACTGACACATAAAAAAACAGGCAGTCGGGACAGTGTTCCTAACTGCCTAAACTAACTTATTTTCTGGCGCGCCCGGCCCGATTCCCTTCGCTACGCTCTGGGTTAACTCACCTGCGTCCTACGGATTCGAAGATTCATTTTAGGCAAATTATTAAAAAAATATTATTCACTTGACATCGTGTCGCATATGGACGACACTATTATTAATGGGAAAACCAAAGAAGCAAATCAAAATATACAAGGACATCAAGGGACATGAACCTTTTGCTGAATGGATTAATAAACTGGCCATGCCTGTAAGAGCCAGGGTTTTTGCAAAACTTGATCGTGTGGAGACAGACAACTTAGGTGATCATAAATATATTAGTGATGGTATTTCTGAATTCAGACTGCAATTCGGACCGGGTTACAGGATCTATTACGGTGAAACAGAAAACACTGTAATTATCCTTCTTTGTGGCGGCACCAAGGCAACACAGAAGAAAGATATTACTAAAGCCAAAAAATTTTGGGGTGAATTTAAAAACAGGAGCAAACAATGAGGCCTTACAGAAATCTTGTTAAAGAAACAATGAAAGATCTTAATGAAGCCACAGAATATCTAAAAGCTTCACTTGAAGAATATGAACAGGATGGAAATATTGAAGCTTTTCTATTGGCAATAAAAACTGTTACAGACGCACAGGGCGGAATATCAGAACTTGCAAAAAGGACAAAGCTCAATCGTCAAAGTTTATATCGAACCTTATCCGCAAACGGCAATCCTAAATTAAAAACATTGGATACCATTTTGCATTCACTTGGTTTTAAATTGACAGTAGAACCAATTTCATCCTAAATCCATTGAATACCGGCAGGATTTCCCTCGCTACGATCTGGGTTAACTCACCTTCACGGTTCTGAATCCTTCATGGCCTTATACCTTATATACTGGCGCGCCCGGCCCGATTCGAACGGGCGGCCTACGGATTCGAAGTCCGGCGCTCTATCCAGCTGAGCTACGGGCGCGGGGTAGATAAACTGGATTTAATATACCACAATATTTACAAATTTATTAATGCTTTTTCTATCCGTTTCAGCCCCTCCTCAAGAATCGATCCTGGACATGCAATGTTAATCCTCTCAAACCCAGCACCCTCGGCATCCCCGAAAATATATCCATCATCAAGCGCCACACCTGCCTTTCTGCGAATCAGGTCCTGCAATTCCTTTTTCCCCAGGCCAAGCTCTCTGAAATCAAGCCACACAAGATACGTTGCCTCTGGTTCTATTACCCTGACCTGTGGAATTTTTCCTGTGACAAATTTTTTCAGAAATTCAAGATTGCTCTGAATGTATTCCAGAACCTGCTCCAGCCACTCCTCCCCATGTCTGTACGCAGCTTCCAGCGCCACAGTCCCAAAAGCATTTGGGCCAATTATGCCGTTGGCTTTCAGTTTGGATGAAAAATTGTGACGCTTTTTTGTGTCAGCTATAATTACATTTGACACATGAAGACCAGCCAGATTAAAGGTTTTGCTGGGAGATGTGCAGGTTACAGAGTTTGCAAGAAATTCGCCTGAAATGGAGGCAAATGGAACATGTCTGTAACCTTTAAGTATCAGATCACAGTGTATCTCATCGGAGACAATTAAAATATTGTTCTCAATACAGATGTTTCCCAGCGTGGCAAGTTCTTTTTCAGTCCACACTCGTCCCACAGGGTTGTGGGGACTGCACAGAATCAGGAGTTTTGCACGCGGGTCCACTGCTTTTTTTTCCAGGTCTTCAAAGTCCATCCTGTATTTTCCGTTTATCAGTTTTAAAGGGTTGTTAAGAACCCGGCGTTTATTATTTACAACAGCATCCATGAAAGGATAGTAAACCGGCAGTTGAAGGATAACCTTGTCTCCTGGGCTTGAAAAAGCCTGAATCAGCATGCTCAGTGCCGGCACAACCCCTGGACTGAAAACAATCCACTCCCTGTTGATGTTCCAGCCATGTCGTTTTTTTTCCCAATCCATGATTGCTTCATAGTAAGAAGGCATACAGGCAGTATACCCGTAGATACCATGTTTTACCCTGGCTTCAAGTGCATCAACAACCGGCTTCGGAGCTTCAAAATCCATATCAGCAACCCACATGGGAAGCAGACCCTTCATGCCAAACAGATCTTCAGCAAGGTCCCATTTAACCGAACCAGTCTGACAGCGGACAACTGCTTTGTCAAAATTGTACTTCATCTGAGCTCCCTCTGTTGCAGACCATATTGGGAAAAATTATTTTCATCCTCCTGAGAAACCTTAAACCTGTAAGTTTCCCCCTGATAGTTTTTCAGAAGCAGCTCTTTTTCATTAAGCCCGATCACATGCTCCGGGGTAATGGGAACTTTGCCTCCGCCTCCAGGCAGGTCAAGAACATAATGAGGAACACACATGCCTGAAGTATGCCCCCTGAGGGCCTCGATTATGCGAAGGCCTGCTTTTATGGATGTACGGAAATGGGCTGTTCCGCAGGTAATGTCCATGTGATGAATATAGTATGGCCGGACTCTTATTGTTAAAAGTTTTTGCATCAGTTTTTTCATGACACCGGGTGAGTCATTGACTCCCTTCATGAGAACTGTCTGACAGCCAAGGGGAATGCCTGCATCACTTAATATACTGCATGCATGTGCTGCCTCGTTTGTGATCTCATCAGGATGATTAAAGTGAGTGTTAATGTAAACAGGATGAAACCGCCTGAGCACTGCTGCAAGGTTTGCTGTTATCCTGTGAGGCAGAGTGCACGGTACACGCGAACCGATTCGTATAATTTCAACATGTGGTATTGAACGAAGGCCATCTAAAATCTCTGCCAGTTCATCATCCTCCAGAAGCAGGGGGTCTCCGCCTGATACCAGGACATCTCTTATATGGCTATGGTTTCTGATGTATGCAAGGCCCCCCTCAATGGTTTTATCGTTAACAGGAAACATTTTACCTGTTTTGCGCTTTCGCGTGCAGAAACGGCAATACATTGCACACCTGTTGGACACAGTAAAAAGGACCCTGTCAGGATAGCGGTGGGTTATATTGGGAACCGGGGAAAAGGCTTCTTCTGCGAGAGGATCAATCATCCCGTCTCTGTCCATCAGCTCCTCAGCATCCGGAACAGCCTGTTTCCAGAAAGGATCTCCTGGCTGTCTGATAAGCCTGAGATAATAGGGGCTGATCAGCATTGGGTAGCGATCTGTTACTTCCCGGATTTTATCCATTTCAAACGGATAAGAAGGATACAGCAGGGGCAGCTGATCAGCTGAAATAATGCTGCGGGCCATTTGGTTTTTCCATGTTTCTTTTGCCATTATCCAGACCAGATATATTTCCCCCCACAAACACTCTTTTCTTCTTTTACTTGAATGATAACATTAATTATACTATAAAACACACTATAAACATAAATCAATATGGAGGAGGAAGTCATGCCAAAAATAAAACAGCAGCCGGTCCCCAGGATGGTTTTACCTCTTTTTAAAAAAGAGGGAATAAAAATTAAGAACTATAAATCCCCGGATTCTTTTGAAAGGGATCTTAAAAAATTTTTAAAAAAGAACCATGTTCTTCATCTGAGCACCTGTAAAAACAATTCTCCAAGATCTACCCCCCTTGAATATCGCCTTAGCGGCATGACTTTTTACATCCTTTCTGAAGGAGGAGGGAAATTTGAAAATCTCAAGAACAATAAAAAAGTCTCTTTTTCCATAGCAGGACCTTACAATTCAGAAGAAGATTTCTGGGGAAGCAGTGGCATGCAGGCATGGGGAACAGCCAGAGTCTATGGAAGGAAAGAAAACCCCCTGAAGTTCCGGGAGGCATTCAAAAAAATGAATATTATGAAGGTACTTAAAAAGTTAGGAATGAAAGAGCTTACCCCTGGTTTTAATTTCAGAATCATTGAAATTACTCCTGACAGGATTAAGTATGGGAACCCGAGGAAAGGTGTTTTTAAAGTCACGTGGGAAAGAAAGGGATAAAGACACGGCAACAGGTCTTCGGGCCGGCTTATTCCTGAGTTGTGCGATTCTTCCTCAAATACTTTCCCAGTGCAGGTTATTTTAAACTCTTTAAGGGGGGCCTGGGGGGTGTGAACCGGTCAAACTTCATGTCCATTAAGCCCTCCATAAGCCAGAATTCCAGCTTGTAAAGAAACTGCTGATGTTTGTTTGGAATGGCTTCGGTTTCCCCCATCTGCCTGTTTGTAAAAGAAGGTGAGCAGGCTATAACAGCTAACATGCCCCTGCCTTTTGTAACAGTTGCCAGCAACGGTTTTTTATCTTTGGTAAACAGAAGGCCATTACCCCCTTCAATTGGTGCAAAGGCTTTAATTGTTCCAAGACTTTCAGAGCCATCATAAATTTCAATATTTTTCCTGTACTGGTCATAGCGAATCTTCAGCCCGAACCTGTTAACAATTTTCTGCGCACTGGATTTTTTTTGCAAAGGATTAACTACTATTAAAACACGGCCTCCTTTTTCAACGTAGTTTTCTATTTTTTCCAGATCCTTATCCGAAAAATCCTTTTCAGGATTTACCAGTACTACCATATCCAGTTTGTCCAGCTGATAATCCCTCAGGGAAAACAGCGTGGGAACATAGCCTAACCTCTGTGTCCAGACATAAAAAGTATGATAATCGATTGAATCATTGTGAATGAGCTTTCTGGACGGTATCTTAAAATCGCACAGGGTCTCCTCAAAGCCGACTTTTATCATCGGTGTATGCTCTTTTGGAAGAGCATAGGAACTGCGTGCCTGCAGATTAAACAGCAGTGCACCTGTTGACAAACCAAGCAGCCCCCAGAACATTACCAGCCCCTTTATTCTCTGGCTGGAAGGCCCTGCCTTAAGCTTCAGGTATATGACAAATCCCAGGCAGACTATCATAATAAAAAGGCAGAGGAACTTAACCGGCTTGTCATAATGATTTGTCCGGTTAAGCCAGTTGATGACGCCCAGCGTATACTCGGGTTTTCCCGGGATGTGCATGTAAAAGTTTGAAAAGCAGGTGCTGTCTGAAAACGCAATGACCCTGCCTTTTCCTGACTTAACTCCCACAGACTGAAGAAACAGTCCGAAACTGAAATTCTTCACTTCCAGCTTATCAGGAAAATATCCGCCCCGTGAATAATCCATGTACATGGTCTTGAGATTTGACGCAGTCATAATATCTTCAGCAGAAAGCGGGGCATACATGGAGCACGAGGTTGCATAGAGAAAATAAGGCATCTCCATTACAGCCGGATGTCTGAACAGTGTATTGTTGCTGTGAAAATGCAGGTCTGAGGTTTTCAGGTCATATGTTGCATCAAAATTAAAACGAATTCCGAACTTTGAGGCTAAAGGATTTATATTAATTGTTGTGCCAAAGACATTTGTATGATCACCAACAAGGAAAAGCCCTCCTCCATTATTCACGAACCTGACAATGGCTGCTATCTCTTTTTCTGAAAATGGTTTTGTGGGTGTTTTTACAATAAAAACATCGGATTCTTTAAGAATTTTTTCATTAACAGGCTCTTTAAGGGTTTTTGCAGAAAAAAAGTGCCTGATGTAGTCCCCGAAACAGTAATAATTGTAAACTGATTGAATGCCATACCATTCTGTGTCCAGTTTCCGCTCAGTCCACTCCCAGTCACTGTAATATTCATCGATCAGGACACGCCCCTGCTTTTGATTGCCGGGATCATGAAACCAGCTGTATCCAGCCAGCGCAAAAAAGAGAAAAAACAGTGCGATTTGAGCAAACAGAGTTTTTCGTGAAAATGAAACAGCAGGGATTTCAAATTTCACAGGCTTGTTAAACCTGATAATTTTTGCAAGCAGAAACGGAAGCGGCAGGTAAGAGCATGAAATTAAAAACGGTTTCCAGAAAATCTCTACAATTTCAGTTTCAATAAAGATAACACAAAGAAAAACATAACGGATTATACTGTAAAGAATAATACTGATAATCAGAACTGCCGGGCTGCTGAACTTTCCAAACCTGTTTTTGTTGTTTGAAAGAAAGCATGTGAGCACAATGGAGCCCGCGATAAAACTTATGAAAAAACAGAGCCCGAGCCTTTCCCACATTGTGACCAGAGGGATAAGCGCCCGTGGAGTCTGAACGAATATTGTTTCCTGACTGTAAGCACAGGATATCCCTAATGCCTTAAATATCCAGTAAAAAAAAGATGTTAAGATGTTTGCTTCGTGAAACCTTGCGGCAATTTTAAAATACGGCACCATACAGGCAGTCTGAATGCCAAGAATCAATCCGCTCAGGATAAGGCCCTGAGAAATGTTTTGGAAAAATTTTTTCCGGGTAAATGCATGAATCAGTATCCCCATTGCAAGTATATGGACTGGCAGGGTGTAGGGAGATCGAAAGGCAATTATACAGGCAGCCAGAGGGATTAAAAACACCAGTGATGCCTTTTTTGAATCCAGTGTCTGTTTCTCTCCTGTCAGAAGGAAACCTGTGATGTTTGATATAATTCCCAAACCGAGAAAGACCATCCATATACTGGAATCATCAACCCCGTATACAGGAAACAGGAACAGCACAAGGCTTGAAATAAAAAAAACTCCTAACCAGAAAAAAAGCATGTGTCAGTTTACCTCATTTTTTGTTGCTGCTGATTATGAATACATATTATTCCACCAACAGGTCTCTGAACAAAAGCATGTTTGGAATTGAATATTTTTCAGACCCTTCCAGGGTTTCATTAAGCAGGAAATATGAATCGGCAATAACTACTATTTCTCCCTTCCCGGACTTTTTAGAAACCAGTGCAGGATAACCCATTGGTTTACAGATAACCTTAACATCATCATCACTGTCAAAAACTACCGGCCATGCTTCATGGAACTGGACGGTTTTATCTTTATATGTATCCTTGCACCATGCAAGGGGTATTTTATCAATTCCCAAACCAAAGCCTTTTAATATGGGAAGCGAGGCTTCTCTTTCCTCCCATCCAACAGAAAGTATAATCTTTCCACCTTTTTTCACAAAATTTTTCAATATGATTACTTCATTTTCAGTGAAAGGCTGGGTTGGAGCAATAACAACCAGAACTTCAGCCTTCATCAGTTTTTCGGGATCAAACTCTTTTAACAAAAATGGTGTAAACCCGTTTCGAAGCAGGTTGTTTCGAAGCCCCCCTATAGAATCATCTTCCCAGCTCATCAGATCAAACCGCTCGTAATGTGAATAGTCTATATAGGCTGTGCTGAGGTGCTCAAAAGGAATTTCAGAAATCTGTTTTTGCCTTTCAACATAGCTTGAAAAGGATACTGTTGAATATAAAAAAACAATTAACATTAAGGGGAGAACCGTATTGGGGACTGGGGCAAAAGATAGAAGCATTAGCCCTGCAATTGAAAGGACAAGCACAATTTTTATAACTGATCCGGGAATATGGTCCGGGGGATTCTGCCGGTTTGAAAGATGATTAAAAACATTAACAACAAAACTGTGCGTGGTCATAAAAGTTGTGTTGTGAAAAGCTGAGGTGTCCCCACACGCCATAATTTCCCCTTTTCCATAGGGTGCAATGGCAGCAAGCACAACATCATTGACGCGCTCATAGTAATCAAACCTGCGGTTGCCAAGATATGCCTGTTTTGCATTATTCTTATACCCCTGGTCAGAATAACAGTATTTGCCTATCACAAGGGGCTCTGCAGGAGGAGTGCATTTCAATGATGCCCCTACCCACCATGCCCTTGCAAGTTCTTTTTTGAAACCATTTGTGATGCTGTGAGGTCTTACGTCCATCAGGTAATCCCATGTATAACGTGCAGGCATTACTGAATCAAAAGCAAACTTAATGGGTACGTCTCTCAGTATCTGATTGAAATTTACCATTAAACCGCCAAGATTTGTATGGTCTCCAAGCAAAAGAAGTCCTCCCCCGCTTTTTACAAAATCCCAAAGAGTGAAAAGTTCAGTCCTTTTAAGGCTCTTGTTAAGGTTGACCATTACTAAAACATCTGCATCTGCAAGGGTCAGCGGAGAAATGATGTTTATGGTTTTGGTGTTAAACCCTACTGCTTTCAGATATTTTGGCATCAGTCCGAACATCCCCCCGCTTCTCTGACCGTAGGTGCCAAACCTGGGGGTGTTCCAGTCTAAAGAGCCGTGTTTATAAAAAGCAATGGTTTTAAGATCAACAGGGCCGGACAGGAGAAAAGAACAGGTATAAAAAATAAGACTGCCTGCAAAAAGAACCAGGCAGACAATTATGTATTTATACATCCTTTCCCCCGGAAGGGCTGGCAGAGGTTTAAGATCCACCCTTCTTTTAAAAAGAGTTGACAGCGCCAGGATAATAAAAAAGAGGGCTTGTGTATAAAGGTCGCTCCTGAGAACTGTTAAGGAGTATTTGCTGATAATAGAAGCAATAAACAGGTTAATCCCTGCAAAAGCAATACTGGAAAGGAACAGGTATATCAGTGACAGGATTAGCCTAAACAGACTTCTGTTTCTGTCAAGAAGGTAAATAACACAGTGGAATATAACAAATGAAACTAACAGAAAAAATCCAAATGAGGTAGGACCCAGGTTCAGGACACGTGAATATGTAAAGGAGCATATGGAAGAGTAAAGCCGGGCAAAGTATTCTACTGCATACCATGACTCGGGGAAATATTCATACAGGAAAAAAACAGTGGTAAAAACAGCAGATGTCAGAAATGAAATAACGTGTTCACCTTTTGAGTTTCCACACCACCGGGAATAGAGAGCTAACACAAAAAGAAAGGCTGAAAGAGCTGACAGCTGGCCCAGAGTATCATTAAGCCTTGCTGTTAACAGGGAAAAAACGAAAAAAACAGGTATTGAAAAAGCCCGTTTTTTTTTGAAAGGTGTAGTAACAAAAAAATAGATCAGAATAAAACCAAAAACCAATAACCTTCCCATGTCACAGGAAAGAGGTCCGAAACTTTGACAGATCAGGCCGATTACAAACAGGATTATCAGTGGTTTTGTGGTTTTCATTATCGCTTCAGATTCCATACGTGTTTATCAGTTAAGAAACAGGTGGAGACTGATTGATCAGGCTGTAAAAAAGCCTTCTACTGCAGACATTTATATGTGTCTGCAAAGAAGGCTTTTTGCTCAGGTTGATAATATCTTTGTATTGTAAAATAAATCTGGTTTAAACATCCTGTTTCTGGTCAAATCTCCATTAAAAATCACAGTGTGATATTTTTTTTAATCACATTACTGGCATTCAGGCAGAGCCGGATCCATTGTTGGCGATTCTGTCTGACATTCAGGCAGGGCCGGATCCATTGTTGGCGGTTCTGTCTGGCATTCAGGCAGAGCCGGATCCATTGTTGGCGGTTCTGTCTGGCATTCAGGCAGAGCCGGATCCATTGTTGGCGGTTCTGTCTGACATTCAGGCAGGGCCGGATCCATTGTTGGCGGTTCTGTCTGGCATTCAGGCAGGGCCGGATCCATTGTTGGCGGTTCTGTCTGGCATTCAGGCAGGGCCGGATCACTGGTGTAACCACCACCCTGACATTCAGGCAGGGCCGGATCACTGGTATAACCACCACCCTGACATTCAGGCAGAGCCGGATCACTGGTATAACCACCACCCTGGCATTCAGGCAGAGCCGGATCACTGGTATAACCACCACCCTGGCATTCAGGCAGAGCCGGATCACTGGTGTAACCACCACCCTGGCATTCAGGCAGGGCCGGATCACTGGTATAACCACCACCCTGGCATTCAGGCAGGGCCGGATCACTGGTATAACCACCACCCTGACATTCAGGCAGGGCCGGATCACTGGTATAACCACCACCCTGGCATTCAGGCAGAGCCGGATCACTGGTATAACCACCCTGGCAGTCCCTCATCATGGGATCACTGGTGTAACCTCCCTGGCAGTCCCTCATCATGGGATCACTGGTGTAACCTCCCTGGCAGTCCCTCATCATGGGATCACTGGTGTAACCTCCCTGGCAGTCCCTCATCATG
>JAJRXD010000025.1 GCA_024276465.1 Deltaproteobacteria bacterium | reverse complement strand
TTCATGGGCCGTCGGAGACTCGAACTCCGAACCTACTGATTAAGAGTCAGTTGCTCTGCCAGTTGAGCTAACGGCCCGTAGAAAATAATTCTCTAATTATATCATATAATTTTTATTCAAGCTATTTTTTTTGCAGTGTCAAATTTTTCTATTGTTCTGTCACAGATAAAATGGCTTGAAATGTCATTTCGACCAAAGAAAGATTTCTCTTTTCCCATCCTGCCCTGATTTATCGGGGCCCATTCAAAATGACATTTGGATGCTGAGGATAGTAGAACGTTCTGTAATTTTTATTGCATATGAATCCGTCATTGCGAGGAGCCCCGATAAACCGGGACAGGTTGCGACGCGGCAATCTCATGAAATACATGGTGGATAGAGATTGCTTCGCTGAGTTTATCCTGTTTCAAGTAGCAGGGCTCGCAATGACAGCTGGATATACCACTTTATTTATGAAACGCTCTATTTAGTTATATTCTTTCCAGTAATCAGAACTTTTTCTGATCAGCTTTTTTATCTGTCCAAGCTTTTCTCTAAACTCTTTTGTCGCAACATCTGCCTCGTCAATACTGTTTATAACATGGGGCGTAATCAGTATAACAAGTTCCGTCTTTACTTTTTTGTCTGCTGTATTACTGAAAAGGTAACTGAGCAATGGAATGCTTGAAAGGAATGGGATCCCTGTAATGGTTTTGCTTGATTGCTCTTTAATAAGTCCACCAATGATAATTGTCTGGCCATCCTGAACAACCAGTGATGTTTCCGCCTTTCTGTTGCTTATTATAGGAGACTGTATTCCTCCTTCAACAAGTGGCTGAGCCTCACTTACCTCCTGAGTAATATCCATTGCCACAAGGCCCTTCTCATTTATGCGCGGTGTTACAGAAAGAATAACTCCTGTTGACCTGTATTCAATTGAACGGGAGGTGGAGGTGGATGCCAGCACGTCCTGGGGAATATATTCGCTTGTAACAATTGGTACTTCCTGTCCAACTTCTATACGAGCCTCTTTATTATCAGCTGCCAGTATGTGGGGGGAGGATAAAATATTGAGCTTGTTTTTGCTTGCCTGGGCACGCAAAAAAACCTGAAGTCGGTTTGAATCAAAAGAATAGGTAAATCCCGGGGATTCTGCAGCAGCCAGACCAAAGTCAAATCCCGTTGAATCCTGCCCTTTATACCCGCCAATGCTTGCATTATGACCTTTTAAAAACCACTCTATCCCAAACTGTGTATCACCGCTAAGGGTAACCTCTGCTATAAGCACCTCAATCAGCACCTGTTTTGGTATAATATCAAGCTTGAACATGGTTTCCTTGATTATGGAATAATCATTGGGCGTTGCCAGCACTATTATTGAATTGGTGGCTTCATCCGTAACAATCTTGATTTCTCCTTCAATAAAACTGCTTCCAGCTTTTTTTGCTGCAGGCACAGGTCTTTTGCCTTTTGTCTTTCTCGGCTGTCGCTTGGCAGACCTGGCAGATTTGCCTTTACCGTAAATCTTACCCAGAACATCCGCTATCTCGTCTGCTTTCCCGTTTTCCACAAAATATATATTAACCTGTTCCTCTGCTTCCACATCAATCGTGTCAAGAATACCTAACCAGTGTTCAACTTTTTCAAAAATTCCGGGTATAGAGCTGACAGCTAAGACACAACTGATCCTTTCAATCGGTATAAAGTGCAGCCCTATACCTTTGCCTGTTGTTTTACGTATGCCAAAAGCAGAAAAAATGCTTTCCAGTTCTTTGGAAACATCCTTAACCTCAGCATTTTTTATTTTAAAAAAGCGAATATTTATGTTTTCAAAAACATCAACATCTATAATATCAATAAGCTTCAAAAGCTTTTTAATACTGGCAGCTGTGTCAACAACAATAAGAAGGTTTCCTTTTTTGTAGTCAAAGATGTCAGCACCCTTGCTGAGAAACGGTTTTAAAAGCTTGGAAACATCAGAAGATGCCACATACTGCACAGGAATAATCTGTATCATAACCCTGTCATAGGATGGAATTTCACTGAGTTCCGACCCTACTGCTAAATCCATAATTTCTTTTTTAGCATTCTTGACAGGCACAATTTTGTAAAACTCTCCAAATTCGACCAAAGCAATATTATTCATGTCAAAGATTGTTTCAAGTACCGACAGCAGCTGATTTTTGTCAATTGCACCGCTTGTGTGTATGTTTACCCTGCCTTTTACAGCCGGATCAATTATGTAGTTAATGCCAAGAAAGTCTGAAAGGGCGTTAATAACTTCGTATATATCCGCATTATCAAAATTCAGTGAGATTTTTTTCCCGGAACTGTCCTCTGTTAAGTCAGCCTGTTTTTTTATTTTCTCTATCTTCTTCTCAAAGGCTTTATCTTCCTTTGCTGTTTTGCCCTTTTCTTTAACAACAGCCTTCTGTTCTGCTGCCTGGCCAGTTCCCTCCCTGCTGCCATCAGGTTTTTCAGCAGGTTCCTCAGGTTTACCTTTCTTGATCATCTCCGTTTCATTGTCAGCCATTATCCCGGCCTCTGGAGAAGATAAGCCGGGGGTTTCTACTGAACGCTTTAGCGCCTTTGTGCTTGAACATCCTATGGGAAAAAATAACAGCAGAGTAATTAGAACCAGTATTTGTTTTTTCATTTTCGTACAGAGTTGTTAAATATTTGTATTCTCTTTTGTCATTAAACCTAATATCTGAAGAGTGACTGAAATTTCCCGGGGCTTTCTTTTGTTCTTAACCCTAATTTTTAGTTCAGGAATTGTCAAGAGTTTTCGATTGGTTTCAATGCTTTGAATAAATTTTTTCATCCTGCTCAAATCAGAAGTAAACATAACCTGGATAGGAATGGTTATGAATTCCTCCTTCCTCCCGGGTTCAAGAACCTTAACGCTTTTGATGTCAAGTCCGCTGCTTTCAGCAGCTTTATCGACAATTTTTTGTATGTCTGCAGCAGCAAGTGAGGCTGTCTCTCCTTTCAGAAGACTGCTCTGTATTGTTTTTTCTTCGCGGGCTAAACGTTTCAGTGTCTGCTGAACCTCTGCCTGTTTTTGTATAAATTTCAAATATTTTTCCAGTGTCCTTTCTTTAAGCAGAATATCGTTTTCCTGTTCAGATATCTTATCAAAGAAAGGAAACAAAAAAAGTTTAAGAATTACAAAAAGACAGACTGCAACTGTGCCTATAATGATAAAATTTTTATCCCTGGTTGTAATTTTCATCATTTTTTTCCTGAACTCACCAACATTTCAAGCCTGAACCGTTCCTTGTTTCTCCCTCTTTCAGTCGTTATCGGAGAAGTAAATTTCACTTTTTCAAACATTTCCGACTCCTCAAGTATTGGAATTAACTCTGAAGCGGATACAGCATATCCGGATAATTTCACCTTCTTCTCACCAGCCTTATATCTGAATTCAGTAAGCCAGATGTCATCAGGGATAATACTGGTAAGTTCTTCCAGCAGCTTGATCTTACTTACATCTGTTTTCTTTATCTTCTTAATGGCCCCTGAAAACTGTTCGATTCTTTCTGCATCACTTTGCAACTCCTCAATGGACACCACCTGACGCTTGAGCTCCCGCAGCTGCTCATCTAAAATTTCATGCCGGATTTTCATTTCTCTTATATTATTAACAAAATATGAAACCCCTAAGCACAGCAGCAGAATCACAACCACCACGCCCATTATCTTCTTTTTACTCTTTTTCTTTTTCTGGCGGAGGGGCAGGGGGACAAAATTTATATCAAGCGGAGTACGAACCAGGCCCTTTAACGCAAGGCCAACAGGAACAGAAAGCAGAGGCAGCACAGAGGCAATGGACCCCTCATTTTCCCTGTCAATTTTTATGGGCAGGTCCTGCATTATTGAAAAATCCGGTTTAATATCCTCAGGAGCATAATCAATATAACCTTTATCCATCTCTTTACCGGAAAGAAAAAACTTATAATCGCTTTGCTTTCCTCTGCCACAGGGAAGGTGAATAACTGCCTTCATGCCATTGCTGTAAATTTCCTGTAAATGCCGGTCTATATGTTGAGTTGTGTTAGCGGAAAATACTTTTGAATAGTAAAGACAATCCTCGCTAACCATATTTATCTCATATGAATTGTTAAAATATTCAACCAGAAAATCCACAGAAGAAGAACCCTCTGGCTTCTCAACCTTTTTATTAATCCCGGGAATTTTAAAAATATTAAGAGCCTGGCTTTTCCATCCATCTTTTTTTTTCACCCGTTTGGTATCAACAACACTTTCAGATTGCGTTTTGGCTCTTTGAAAGACATTAAAAAGTGCTGTTGTTGTTATTTCGATACCCCTTGGTTTTACGTTAATTTTTTTTAGCAGATTCAGATAGTAATCAATAATATCCCTCTTAATCGTAACAAGCATTACATAAAGAAGGTTACCTTCCGGAAATCGATTCACAATGTGACAATCAAAATAGACATCATCAAAAGAAAACGGGGTGTGCCTGTCCATCTCATAACCAATTGTTGTTCTCAAATTTTCTTCAACAGACAGGGGCAGATGTAAAAACTGCAAAAGCGCAACATCGCTTGGAAGGGCAATAAACAGATTGTACTTGCCTGCCCTGTATTTTTTAAAAAACCGTTCCAGGTTATGTAATATAGCCCCCTCTTTTTCATCCTCTTTAAAGTCAAGAAACGGCAGAAAGCGATATCCGTCTAAATATATCTCACTTATTCCCTGCCTGAGGGAAACAATGGTCATCTCTTCTTTTTTAAAAACCAGGCCAATACTCTGCATAGCAAAAAAATTCAAGTCAGTTAAAACTAATTTTGAGATTCAGGGATTTTACCCAGAATTTGCAATTTCCCTGTAAATTGGTTTTTCATTCCATAACCTTCCAGCTCAATATCATGCTCCTGTTTCCTGCTAACATCACTTCACAGGCAATCTTTCTTGAAATAGATCTATCAGGCGATACCCCTCTGGATTTTATTTTAAAATATCTCATTCCGCCTATACTGCTTCCTCTTGCTGTTTTAATATAGTTTTTCCATACCTCATAGTTGTTGAAATGTGGAAGGCGATCTGTCGGGCCCTCAAATTTTCGCTCTTTTCTGGCCTTAATTATTTCCCTGGCAGATTCAGCGTCCATTCCCTTCAGCATAAGCAGCTGGCTTAAAGAAGCTGTATTTATGTTCAGTTTTCCAGGATAAGTTCTTGATCCGGATACAGCTGAAAAAATATTTGCAAGGCCTATGTTTGTTGTTCCCTGTTTGCCTGTTTCATTGTCAGTATCTTCCTCATCATATAATTCTTCATCATGTGACCGGCCGCTTAATATCCGTTCAAGCTCTTCAGAACTCAGCCTTGTTTTATACTCAGAGTTGCCAACAACCTTACCATAGTATATCTCTTCGGTAATACCCCTTACAAGCAAAAGCTCCTCCACAACAGGTATCCTCCCATCCCTGCACTCATATGGTGTATCAAGGGATTTATAGTAATCATCTTCCGCACCATTAATACCTGTAATATTATGATCTTTATCCCTCCAGTCAATCATGGAATCTGCAACTATATCCCTTTCTTCTCCTTCCAGCCCGACCTGCTCAGTTAAAAGTTTTTTCAACTTCTCTATGTTTTTCTTTTCAAGAAAGATGTTTAAATTAATTTTGTTTCCCTCATCTTCAATTTCAACCTCATACATACCACCCTCAAATTCACACTGGTATGGTCCTGATCCGGACTCCCAGTATTTCTGTTCGGGCTCGTCGTCTGTTTCTTCATCGGTCTTTCTGAGTCGGCGGGGACTGTTTAAGGTCCTCAGCAGTTCTACAATCGCCCTGTTTATTCCAGCTTCAGCACAATAGTACGCCTGCTCACCTTCTTTATAGTTTCTTGCAATTGATGTTTCTGTTCGCATGGTCCAGGAAAATTCAGCACAAATAACAGCAAGAAGTGTAATAATCCACAAAACCATCAACAGGGCAATGCCTTTTTCGTTTTGAGTCATGGATTGTGCGCTTAAAACTTCCGGTTTCATTGTCATTGCTGCCTACATTTTAAAAAACATGATCGGAACTATTAGCCTTTCCTTTAATTCCTCATCATTCTTGTCTTTAAACACAAGCTTTATCTCAACAAAAAGGGGTAACCGTTTTTTTTTGTCTTTAGGATCCCACCGTTCCAGCCAGTCTCCCTCATCATCTTTTTTTTTTCGGTCAAAATAGCGAAATTCAATTTTTTCAACATCCGGACATATTACCAGGGACCTGTCTTCATCACGAAGGGCAATGTCATCCAGGTCGGAAAGGTTTGATACAAGCGCAGCGTTTTCTCCCTGCATTAGGCCTTTGCCGTCATCAGCCCATATTTCCACAAGTGACAGACCGCCAGATCTTTTCTGAAGGTTGGCATAGGAAACAAACTTCAGTGAATCGGATTTTCCAAAAAAAGCATAAAACCTCTTATGGGTATCAAATGTTCCGGGAGTAATCTCATATGGATATGTTGAGCGTATTTGTCTGGAAAGCAGATCTGACACTGCCCTTACTCGCTGGAAAAATTCTATATCCTTCTCGCCCTTTTCCCATGCCCCTAACCCCAGACGAAAAGAGGAAAAAATTATTGCGATCACCATTGAAAAAATAGTGATCGCAAGAATCATCTCAATAAGGGTAAACCCCGGGGAACCGCAGAAGAGTATTGTGTGTCTGGTCAATGGCAGCGAAAACCGCAGATTGTGTTTTATTTCCATTTTTTCTTTCTGATTGTTTTCAAAGTACTCAGTTGTATTTGCTTTTTCCGCTCACCATGCTGCCATAAAACAATTGATTTAAGTTGAAAGGTCTCATACCTGAGCTTTTCATAATCCTGGTCATCATCCTCTTCCTGTCCGTATATGAATGGAACCACGTATGTTTCCCATTCATAACCATCTTCAAAACTGCCGGTTTCATTTGATTCTGACAACTCCTTTTTTACTTTCAACTCTTCCAGTTTTTCCTTGGCATGCATTACTGCCTTTATTACTTCCTGAGTTTTGGTCCCTGTTCGGAGCGCAACAGAGAATTGCTGGAGGATGGTTGTAATCGACATCCCTAATATCATTACAGCAATAAGCACCTCAAGCAGAGTAAACCCACTCTGGCATGAGCAATGCAGCTTTTCACTCTTCTGTTTCTTCAGCAACTGATACCACTCCTGTCATAAAATCAACATCAATGATAAACATCCTTTCCCTTCTGTCAGCAAGAATAATTTCCACTGTCTGGGAAGTTCCATTGGGGAAAAAGGCCATCTGAAAAATTCCCTCATCCTGTTCCTGATCAGAAGTGGTTGCACCCTCTATGGAAATCTTGTTGAACGTAACTCCTTCGGGCAAAGGAAAGATTCTTATCTCCTGTTCAGGCTTTTTTGATGCAGGCTGTTCAGTGGTTTCTTCATCTCCGACCGTTTCATCATCTGTGGCATTATCAGATCCCATCATTTCAGAAACAGTGGACCTTGGAGAGGGCAGTACAATCACCCTGTTTTTTTCTGAATCAAATATTACATTATATGTCCGGCTTGTATTTACTGCCTTGCTTCTTGCATACCTCAATGCTCCGGCAACTTTTTTTGCAGTTGTTTTTAATGAAAGTCCCCCTAAACTTTTTGCAACTCTTGGCCCGACCATGGCAAGCATAAAACCCATGATTACCAGAACAATCATGAGCTCTATAAGGGTAAATCCCCCTGCGCCATGATCACCATCCCTGCCCATGCAGCAATTAGCCTTCGCCTCCGTCCTCATCTTCTTCTCCGAGGGATTTCCAGCTGCAAATATCCTGGTTTTCTCCCTTGCCTCCGGATGTTCCGTCAGCTCCATAAGATATAATATCATAGTCCCTTCCGTTATCCCCCGGAGATTTATATTCATATGGATTGTCCCAGGGGTCCTTGGGAATTCTTTTTGGAAGATACGGGCCATCCCATTTTTTATCATCTGTCCTTTTTACAAGCTCATCCAGGGACTTTGGAAACCTTCCCATATCAAGACGAAATGTATCACATGCTGTTGAGAAGAGCTCTATCTGGGCCTGGGCTGTTTTAAGCTTTGCCATACCTACCTTGCTGAACATTCTGGGTCCCACAAGGCCGACCAGCAGACCGAGGATCACTATAACAATCAAAAGCTCTATAAGGGTAAACCCCCCTTGTCTCTCTTTGTTATGTATTGATTCTTTCTTCATAAGTATCTCCTTCATTGGTTTACAGGTAATCTCAAAACAAACCACAGAACACTGGGATTTGTTTGAAAAATCTATGAGTTGGATGTTTTTTTCATTCTTTCCCCTCCGTGAGTTTTGCGTTATGTTCCCTCCCTTTTTTTACCTTAAACTTTTGACGCTGCCCGGCTTAAAATGACACATCGTTAATGCTGAAAATTGCCCAAATAATAGAAAGAACTATAAAACCAACCACAAGGGACATGAGAAGAATCAAGGCTGGCTCCAGAAAGGAAATAAACCGCTTGACCGCATTCTGGACTTCCCGGTCATAGGTGTCGGCAACGCGTATCAGCATATCTTCCATGTTTCCTGTTTCTTCCCCAACACGTATCATATGCATTGCAAGAGAGGGAAAAATTTCCGTGTTTCTCATTGGTGTAGATATTCCCTTTCCCTCTTTTACAGCTTTCTGAATTGTTGCAATGGAATTGGATATTACAACATTGCCAACAACTTCCTTAACAATGGCAAGGGCCTGCAGAAGTGGAACGCCGCTGGTGATCAGCGTTCCCAGGGTCCTTGAAAATCTTGCGACCTCAACTTTTAATATAAGGCTTTTAACCAGTGCCAGTTTTAATTGTGCAGTGTCCCAGTTCAGCCTGCCTTTTTCTGTGCTGACATATTTTGTAAACCCATAGTAGCAGGCTAAGCCAAACCCTATAATCAGCCACCAGAAATTTTTCATAATCATGCTGAAAGAAAGAAGTATCTGGGTCGGAAGGGGAATTTCCTGACCCATCGTATCAAAAATGTCGACAAATTTCGGAACAACAAATATGAGCATGATGGAAATAACCACACTCATAACAACAATTAAAATTAAGGGGTAAATCATAGCATTAACAACCGTGCTTTTCAGTTCCTGTGACCTTTGCAGAAAGTCAACAAGGCGTTCCAGAACAACATTCATAACGCCACCTGCTTCACCCGCCTTTATCATGTTAACATACAACCTGTTAAAAACACGGGGATGTTTGGTAAGGGCATCGGAGAAAGATTTTCCACCACGGACATCTTTTAAAAGCTCCTGGATAATCACTTTTAAAGGTTCATTGTCCGTTATTTCTATAATTATGGAAAGGCCCCTGTCCAGGGGAAGCCCGGCCTTAATAAGTGTTGAAAGCTCCTGGGTAAAGGACATGAGGTCCTTGGCCGAAACCCCGCTGAACGGCGTTGGGAGGGATATTTTCAGGTTAATAGAGCGGGCCAGCCCCCTGCCTCCTGATGCCGGTCCAATACGGATGGGGATGTAGCCCATACGCCGAAGCTTGCTGACAACAGCCGGCTCGTTTTCAGCATCAATGCTGCCCTCGATCACCTTACCTGAGCGGTCAGTTGCTTTGTATATGAATTCAGACATTAGTTTGTGTAAGTACAGTAAAAATTTTTCTGTTGCACATGGTTGTCATTCCACTTGTGTAACCCTTATGACCTCGGCAACTGTTGTTGACTGTTGCATCACATTATCCCATCCTGACTCTCTCAGCGTTGCCATCCCAAGCTCCCTGGCCTTATCTTTAACTGTTTTACTGTCAACCTGGGAAAGAATCAACTTTCTGATGTCATCATTAATCATCATAAGTTCATATATCCCCTTACGCCCCCTGTACCCGCTGTTTGCACAATATTCACATCCCTTTCCCCTGGCCAGTTTAATGCCCGGATGTTCTTCAGAAGTTATTTCCATCTCCTGCAGGGTTTCCCTGTCAGCTATGTACTGCTCGCTGCATTTGGGACATATCACCCTTACAAGTCTCTGGGCCAGAATTCCTAATATGCTTGAGGACACAAGATAGTTCGCCATACCCATTTCCAGAAGGCGGGTAATGGCTCCTGCAGCATCATTTGTATGAAGTGTGCTGAAAACCAGATGCCCGGTAAGTGCGGCATGAATTGCAATCTCTGCTGTTTCCGCATCCCTTATTTCACCAATCATAACAACATCCGGGTCCTGGCGAAGAATAGACCTTAGACAGTTGGCAAATGTAAGGCCAATTGAGGCTTTTACCTGGATCTGATTTACGCCATGGAGCTGGTACTCCACCGGATCCTCAACAGTAATAATTTTTTTGTCCGGAGCATTTATTTTATTTAAAGCGCTGTACAGAGTGGTGGTCTTTCCGCTTCCTGTAGGACCGGTTACAAGAATAATTCCATATGGGCGTGAAATAAGATCCTCAAAAATTTTTAAATTTTCCCGTGGGAAACCAAGGTGATCCAGATCAAAAGTAATACTTTCACTGTCCAGAATACGCATTACAACACTTTCGCCAAAAAGAGTGGGCAGTGTTGAAACCCTGAAGTCAATTTCCTTGCCCATTACTCTCAGTTTAATCCTTCCATCCTGGGGCAGCCGTCTTTCTGCAATATTCAGCTTGGACATGATTTTGATCCTTGAAATAACAGCTGCCTGGAGGTTTTTCGGGGGTGACTCCATCTCGTGAAGAACACCGTCAATCCTGTAACGAATATGGAAGCTTTTTTCAAAGGGCTCAAAGTGTATGTCACTGGCCTGAAGTTCAACAGCCCTGGAGATAATAAGATTTACAAGCCGGATTACAGGGGCTTCAGATGCAAGGTCTTTTAAGTGATCCACATCTCCTTCATCTTCCACAGCTATCTCTTTGCCTTCATCTCTCCCTATATTTTCAATAATCCTCTCCATGGAAGATGAATCTGTGCTGAAAAGCACATCTATGGCATCAGAGATTTCACTGTCTTTGGCAAGGTGGACCTCCAGATCATATCCCGTGGCCATCCGGATGGCTTCAATAATATGCTCATCAAATGCATTGTTAATGGCAATGACTAAAGTATTATCTTTAAGTTCCAGAGGCACTGCTTTTGCCTCTCTCATAAAATTTTCAGACAGACTCTCTATAAACAAATTTTTTCCCTGAAAGTTTTTCAGTGAAACATAGGGAAAATCAAAATGGTTGCCTAATATTTTTAAAAGGTCCTCCTCGGCAATAAAGCCCATATCAATCAGTCTCTGACATGACCTGTACGGGAACATGCCCTCCTCTTCCATTACTGTATTTAATGTTTCTGGTGTTACCTTGCCGGAAGAAAGAAGTATATCTGATAAAGTTTTTTCCTTTACTGCCATAACTGCATCCAAAAAAGTAATTATCTCCTTTTGACCTGAGCGATTCTAAAAAACAGGATTTCACAAATCCCGCTGTGTCGGGATTAGTGTAACAGCATTGAACGGATTTAAGCGTTACAAAAGCTTCACCTGAAGGGTAAAGCATAATGCTTACTTAAAAAGCAGACATGAGACATGAATGTCTGCTCAGAATGAGTTCAATGCTGTTACACTTGCTGTCTTTACCTGAAACATCCTTCATCTCAGGTTTCAGTAAAGCATATTAAATGTAAACTTATAACAGGATATTTTTTTTGCGTCAATGCCTGTCAACTTGTTAGGCAGAAATTTTACAAATCTTTTACAAAACACGCAATTTTTTACCATATCTGATAGTGCTTCTGGCTGACAAGCCGTTTAACTTCCTTAACCTCTTTATAGTTGTTTTGTACTTCCTGGCAATTGAACTCAGGGTTTCACCCTTTTTTACAAGATGATATTTTTTACCTGGTTTTGCCGGCTGCAATTTGTCCACTGACAAAAAATCACATACAGCATTAGTAATGCTTCTGGAAAACGCATCCTGAAACCACTGGCTCTTCATCCTTTTTTCTCTGCGAGGATTGCTGATAAAATCAGTTTCAATAAGTATTGAAGGGATATCAGGCGATCTCAGGACAGCAAACTCGGCCTGCTGCGGCCTTTTTGTATGAAGTCTGTTTATTTTTGAAATTTCCTTAAGTGTTAAACCTGCAAGCCTGAGACTTGAATTCAGATTATGTGTCTGCACAAGGTCAATAATTATGGCATTAAGGTCATTGTTTTTGTGATCAAGGGGTACACCACCGATATAATCAGAAGCATTCTCCTTTATTGCTGCCAGTTTTGCCTTGTTGCTTGACGCGCCCTTCAGGGAAAGGCAATATACAGAAGAACCATAAACCCTTGTGCTGAAGCTGGAATCAGAATGAATGCTTACAAACAGGTCTGCGCCATACTGCTTTGCTATATCCATACGTTTTTTTAAAGGAATAAAATAATCACCTTTTCTTGTAAGATAAGCTTTGACACCCTTTTTCCGGTTTATTCTCTTCACAACTTTTTTTGCAAATGAAAGCACTATATCCTTTTCTCTGCCCCCTCTTTTACTGACAGCTCCAGGGTCCTCACCACCATGCCCTGGATCAACAACAACTATATAGTCACCTGTTTTTTTCAGTTTCCGGGTCTTAGCCCTCTTAACTCTGACAGCTTTTTCAAGATCACTTCTTATTACATCAAGTACAAGGCGCGGGTGTTTTTTGCTGAGTTTCTTGAGGGGGAAAATCTTATGACTGGATTTTTTTTCAAGATCAACAACTATGCGTATAACTGACCTGCTCTTTTTTGAAACCCTGACCTTTTTTACAATTCCATCTTCAATTTTTATGATCTTTTTAGGGACATAACCGTCAAACCCTTTCAGGTCTACAACAAGACGGTCAGGATTCTGAAGGCTGAAGGAATTGTAACGTGCTTCACCTTTGAAATCCAGAACAATACGCGTAGAGGCTGGCGAAGACCAGTAACGAATATCATGGAGGCGGTTTGCCGCCTGGCAGACTGCATCTGTTATGGACACTGATCCAGTCAGAAACACAAGAAAATAATATAAGGTGAGAAGTAAATGTCTGTGCTGAAACATTACTGCTCTTTTAATTGCATCCAAAATCATCTGCGACTTCATCAATATGTTAGTGAAAAAACCGTTTTGTTTTTCTCTGGCCCCGATATTTCGGAAAAACAGTGGGACAAATATCAGTGTAAGCAACATGCCAGCACCTGTCAAGATGTAAGAAAACAGACAAACCCCGGTTTTCAGACACGGTTTTGCTTCGGCATCTTCCCCTGTATTGATTAGCCCGAATTATTCACGCTAAAAAACAGCACAACTCGTGCCGTCCTGTCCCGGCTGATCACGCAGCCTCCATCAATCAGCCTGTTGCCAGAGTAGTGCAGCAGCAGGCAACGATTTTACCGCACTGCACAGGCAAAACATCATAAAAAATCTTGACATAAAAATTGATAGTGTTATCATTTACGTTAAAGTATTACTTTAAGGCTTTTTCCCATGACAACAGCAAGATTTGGAATATCAATAGACGACTCCCTGCTAAAAAGATTTGACAAGCTTATTGCAGAAAAGGGGTATCCCAACAGAAGCGAAGCCATTCGTGATCTAATACGTGATAATCTTGTAAAAGAGGACTGGGAAGCAGGAACAAAAGAAACAGTCGGTACAATAACCCTTGTGTTTTCACATCATACCCGGTAACTTCCTGATATTCTTACAGAAATTCAGCATAATTATCACTCAGCCATTGTTTCTTCTCTCCATGTCCATCTTGATTTGCACAACTGCCTTGAGGTTCTTGTGGTCAGGGGCAGGGGAAACAGCATTAAAAAGATTGCCGATAAGCTAATCGGCACAAAAGGTGTAATGCATGGAAAACTTACTCTTACAACAACTGGCGGGGAAATAAGGTAAAATTTTTTATTCCATAGGTAACACGATTATAAAAAACGTATTACTAAAATCTGCTCATTGCCCCTTTTTAACATTATACCTGTTTTTAAGAAAGGAAAATCAGATGAAAACTGTGCTCTGTTTTGTGCTGTTTCTGTTTTTTTTCACCACAAATGTTTTTTCTCATGAGTTATGGATAGACAAACACCAGGGCTCCTATTTTATACGCTACGGGCATTTAAACTTCAGCCATAATGGAGAACAGCAGAAAAAGCTTATTGCTTATAAACCCGACAATGTGCTTGAGTTTC
The DNA here is from genome assembly GCA_024276465.1 of Deltaproteobacteria bacterium. GTDB lineage: Bacteria > Desulfobacterota > WTBG01 > CAIYCZ01 > CAIRTM01 > JAJRXD01. The sequence goes on along the minus strand of JAJRXD010000025.1, from coordinate 64,089 downwards.
TCTGTTTTGACAAAACAGGCCATAAGGCACCTGCTCGGATCAACAGGGGATTTCCATGTGAGCTTTGTGGAAACTGCGCCGCAGTCTTTTCGGTTTTTTCAACAGGCTACTGGACAAAAACACCCTATGGCACCAGAAACATTCCCCGGGATGAGGCCAGAATGCCTGTTTACAGCTGGTATTCTGTTGAAAGTGTAAAACTGATAAATGAGTGGAATGAAAGCATGGAAAAACCTCTCACTGATTCTCTTGAGATAGTTCCCCTTAACAATCTTTCAGAATTAGAGAAAAACGATAAAGTCCGGTTGCTTGTCACCTATCAGAAGCATCCCCTCAAAGGCGTTATAGTGACATATGACGGCAACCCAAGGGGCACAACAGGCAAAGACGGAAGGATTAATATCCGCATAAAACATGGCGGTTTCCAGGTTATTTCCGCAACATTCAAAGAAAAGACCGCTTCCCCGAAAGCAGATGAAACAATACGTACAGCTAATCTTAACTTTGAGGTCAAATGATGTTCAGATTTATATTTGCTCTGTTTTTTTTGTTGAGTACAGCAACGCTGTGCTGGTCACATGATTTGCAATATGAAGTTGCTAACGCCAATGTGATAGTGCTTAATTTTTTCTATAAGGACAATTCAAAGTTTTCATATGAAGGCTATGAGGTTTATGCTCCTGAGGAAAAAATCCCTTTTCAGGTTGGCAGAACAGACAAGCTTGGCCGAATGACCCTGCTGCCGGACAGGCAGGGAATATGGCGAATAAAAATTTTCTCAAAAGACGGGCACGGGCTCGATTTCACGATCGAAGTGGGTAAAGACAGGGTTCTCAAGCAGACGCAAAAGCCTCTTTTTGCGCGTTACCTGAACATCTTTGTCGGCCTTGGAATAATTTTAGGACTCTTTGGAATTTTAAAACTTTTTTTCAGAAAAAAAGATTCATGAGAAAAATGCTCTTTTTAATGTTATTCATTGTTCTGTTCAGTGCTGAATCAGCATCTGCCCATCACGGGATTGCTTCCCTGGGAGTGGCCGGGCTTGAGGGGCCTGGCGCACCCATAGAAACCTCCAGCTCAGCCACCCTGCCAAAGGGCCGCTTTCTTGTTTATACAAAGATGGACTATGCCCGGTTCAGAAAATATAAACCAGGCAATGATGATGAGTATGATGCAAATACTTTTTTCATGTTAGGCCTTGGCTATGGAATAAAATCCTGTTTTTCTCTTTATGTTTTTCTGCCCTATCACGTAAAAGAGCTTGAAAACTCTTTTTCCACATCCGGTTTTGCAGACATATCCATTATGGGGGCTCTTGGCTTCAAATATGATGAGGGCTGGCTGCTGATACCTGAAAATGAAAGCCTTGATGATTTAACAGACTGGCATTTTAATATTTACGGCGGACTCACCCTGCCCACAGGCAATGCCAACAAAAGAGATCACAAACATGAGCTTATTGACCCTGGAATGCAGCTTGGATTTGGACGGCCTTCCTATACGCTGGGCTTTTCTGCAACCAAGCAGCTGTCAGAAAGACTTACAACTGTTTCTGATATCTCTTACCTTCTTTTCAGAAAATACAGATATCATGACGGGGTAACACGGCAGTTTGGAGATGAATTCAGAATTAATTATGCCTTGACCTGCCGCCTGTTTGCCTGGTCAGACATAAAGATGAGGATTGACGGAAATTTTGAGCTTAATTATCTTCATCTGGAGCGGGACAAGGAAGAAGGCCATGGACAGGAAGCCACGGGCGGAAAAATTCTTTATATACTGCCCGGATTCAGGGTATACTTTAAATCAGCCAGCCTTGGGCTGGGAGTAAAAATTCCTGTGTGGACAAACTTAAATGAGGAAAGCCAGCAGCAGGGAGCAGAAGGAAAAGAGAGGTATCGTTTTATCCTGAGTTTCTCAATGCTGTTTTAAAAATGCATATACCTGATGGATTTATTTCCCCGAAAGTGTATATCCCCCTTTATGGAATTTCTGCAGGGTTGTGGGCTTACGGACTAAGGAAAATCAAAAAAAAACTGAATGAACAGGCCATACCCTTTGTTGCATCATTAACAGCATTTTGTTTTGTGGCCATGATGATTGCTATCCCTCTGCCCGGAGGAACAACTGCCCATGTTACATCTGTAGCATTACTGGCTGTAGTGTTTGACATATGGACAGCATTTCTTTCAGTGTCTTTGGTTCTTTTTATTAATGCTGTTCTTTTCGGAAACGGTGGTATTACCACACTTCCTGTTAATGCCCTGGGTATCGGATTTATCGGAAGTGTTGTTGCTTTTTACACTTTTAAAACACTTTCCCGATGGAAAAAAACAGTAGCACTGTTTGCTGCGGGATGGCTTTCTATTAATATCTCTGCTCTGGCAATTGCTGTTGTTCTCGGGGTTCAACCTTTAATGGGTCGATCTGAAGACGGGTCCCCTCTTTTTTTCCCTTTTGGCTTGTCTGTTACGATCCCTGCTCTAATCATTCCACATCTGCTGATTGGTATTGGAGAGGGAATTTTAACAGTTGTTGTTTATAAATTTCTGGAAAGAACATTCAGCGAAATATTTCATGAAAGATAAACTGTTTCTGCTGTTTTATGCTGCGGCTGTAATTGTTGTTACTTCCTACCACAACATCATGTTCCTGGCTGGTTTTCTTGTTGTTATGTTTGTTCTGTCCGGGGCACAGTTTTTATTATTATTCAGAAAAGCTTTTTTTGCGGTTGTTTTTTTCAATTCCATTATCTCGGTTTCATACCTCACTGTTTCGCTGATACAGGGACATCCATGGGCACAGTACATAGTGCTTATCAATCTGAGGGTATTTCTTTTGACATTTATGGGGTTTTTTATTATTAACAGGGTTAACCTGTTTAAGGCTCTGTCTTTTTCCAGCACAATGACATTTATCCTCGTTCTTGCCGGTTCCCAGATTTTGACATTTAAAAAAATATATGATGATTTTGCCTTTGCCCTCAAAAGCAGGGTAATAAAAAGGGCGCAGACAAAAGATCTGCATAACTATATTTCTTCAATGATCTGTTTCTTTCTGAACAAATCAGTCAATAATTCCCGGGAAGTCACGCAGGCAATGAGGTCAAGGGGATTCTTTGGTGATTAAACTTCAGAATATCAGCCATTCATTTACAGGCTCTCAAAATGAACATATTCCCGCGCTTAAGAAAATAAATTTAGAAATAAAAGAAAAAGAGAAGGTTGTTCTGCTTGGAACAAACGGAAGCGGGAAGTCCACCCTTCTGAAAATATTAAACGGCCTCATATACCCGGAGGATGGAAAATATTTCTATAAAAGCAGGGAACTAAACCGGGCAGCCCTGAAGGACAGGGAATTTAATAAGATATTCAGGAAAGAGGTTGTGTTTTTGTTTCAACACCCTGATACAATGATTTTTAATCCTACAGTCTATGATGAAATTGCATTCGGTTTAAGGCAGCTTAAAGTCAATGATGTGGATGAAAAAGTCAGGCACTGGTCTGAAAAGTTTTCAATAGCAAAATATTTAAACACCCCTCCCTTCAGGCTCAGCGGTGGAGAAAAGCAGAAGGTCTGTCTTGCAGCTCTTCTCTGCCTGGAGCCTGAGGTATTACTGCTTGATGAGCCTTCAGCTAATCTGGACCCGAGAACAACAGGCTGGCTGATAGATTTTCTGCAGGAACTGCCCCTCACAATAATTACTGCCACACACAATCTTCATCTGGCACGTGACCTGGGTGAAAAGACCCTGGTTTTGTCAGAACACCATGAGATGTTTTATCAGGGAGATCTGAAAGCTTTTCTTGATAATAAAGAAAAATTAATAGCAGCCAATTTACTTCATGTTAACAGGCACTGACAGCGTCTTTAAAGGGTCTGCGCAAATGCCAGTCAGTATTCTGCTCAAAACAGTATGCACAGCGCAGCACCTTCTCCTCTTCAAACAGGTTACCGATACCCTGAAGCCCCATGGGGAGTCCTTTGTCATTAAAGCCGCAGGGCACGGATATACATGGCAGGCCAGCCAGGTTTGCAGGGACAGTAAAGATATCATCAAGGTACATGCTTAATGGATCGGAAATTTTTTCTCCCACCCTGTATGCTGGAGCAGGGGCTGTAGGGGTTACCACAAGGTCACACTCTTTAAAGGCATTCTCAAAATCCCGGCATATCAGGGTACGAACCTGTGAAGCTTTTTTGTAGTAGGCATCATAATAGCCTGCGGACAGGGCATAGGTTCCAAGCATAATCCGCCTTTTCACCTCCGGACCAAAACCCTCAGAGCGTGTAATCTCATACATTTCCCGCAGGTTTGACTTACAGTCACTTCGATACCCGTACTTTACACCATCATAGCGTGCCAGGTTGGAGCAGGCTTCTGCAGGAGCGATCAGATAATATACAGCAACAGCATATTGCGTGTGCGGCAGGGAGATCTCTTTAATTTTTGCCCCCTGTTTTTCTATCTCCCGGATCCCGTCCCTTACAGCTTTTTCAACCTCAGGATCAAGACCCTCAACAAAATACTCCTTTGGTATGCCAAGGGTCAGCCCCTTTGCATTTTTAACAAGTGCTTTTGTATAATCAGGCACTTCTCTGTTAACAGAGGTGGAATCCATGGGATCAAACCCGCTTATGCAGTTCAGAAGAATGGCAGCATCTTCAACATCCTTTGTAACAGGGCCGATCTGGTCAAGGGATGATGCAAAGGCAATAAGCCCGAAGCGTGAAACCCTGCCGTAGGTGGGCTTCAGCCCGACAACACCGCAGTGGGAGGCTGGCTGGCGGATGGACCCGCCAGTGTCTGACCCTAAAGATGCAATGCATTCATCTGCAGCCACAGCTGCAGCAGACCCGCCGCTTGAGCCCCCGGGTATTCTCTCTGTATCCCAGGGATTACGGGCCGGGCCAAAGAAAGATGTTTCATTGGAGGACCCCATGGCAAACTCGTCCATATTTGTCTTGCCTGCAAAAACTGCGCTCTGGCTCTTTATTTTTTTAATGACTGTTGCATCATAGGGGGGGATAAAATTTTCAAGCATTTTTGAGCCACAGGTTGTCTTTACACCTGAAATGCAGATAATATCCTTTATTGCAAGCGGTATCCCTGTTAAAAAACCTGCCTCTTTTCTCAAAATTCTGCCATCAGCGTCACGGGCATGCTGCATTGCCAGGTCATATGTCAGAGTGATATATGCGTGCACTTTTTCCTCAACTGATTCAATTCTTTTAAAAACAGACTCGACGATTTCTCCGGAGCTGACTTTTTTGTCCTCCAGAAGCTTATTGAGTTCATGGATTGTCATCTGGTACAGTTGTTTTGTCATGGACTAAACCTCAATGATTTTAGGAACCTTAAAGAAGGTCTGCTCAGAATCAGGTGCATTTTTTAATGACTCATCTGAAGGAAGGGATTTTTTAACAGCATCTTCACGAAAAGCATTACTCAGATCAACAGCATGTGTTGATGGTACAACACCTGTTGTGTCAACATTTTTCAGTTTTTCAAAATATTCCATGATTTTGTTCAGCTGGTCCGTGAAAAGCTCAACTTCCCCTTCATCAAACCGCAGGCGGGCAAGTGTTGCAACATGCTCAACATCCTTCTTGGTAATTTTCATATCTGCTCCATGTGCGGGACAGGTTAATATCTGTATTTGCAATCAGGGTGGCTCGGGGAGGAGGATTCGAACCTCCACTGCCGGGACCAAAACCCGGTGTCCTGCCATTAGACGATCCCCGAACAAATTCTGATGGCAACTCAACCATCTGAAACAACATTGGTGGCTTTTTACAAGTTCATCAATTCTGCGTTATAACATTATTTTCATTATATATTTTTCAACTGTTTTTTTCAAGGAAGATGGTCCGCACTTTTTTTCTGCTTTTTCACAATCAGAAACACAACCAGCAGTACTGCAAGAACAAACATGACAACAGCATTATATTTCTTCAGAAATTCCGAAACACTCCCCCAGTTTTCGCCCACCTTGCATCCTGCAAAAACCAGAAACATATTCCACACCAGACATGAGATAAAGCTGTATATTGCCACCCTGACTGTGTTCATGGATGTAATGCCGGCAAACAGTGAAATAACAGACCTTGCGCCTGATAAAAACCTGTTAAAGAGAAGCACAATATATCCATACTTTTCAAACCAGTCTGCAGCCCTGTTAAAATATTTTTTTTAAAAAAACAAAACATCTCTGTCAAGGAAAAATTTTCTTCCAAGCAACCTGCCCAGAAAAAACATCATCATAAACCCGGCAAAACTTCCAACAGTAGTGGACAAAACAACACCGAACATATTCAGCCTTCCAATACCTGTCAGATAACCTCCAAACAGCGTTACCGTATCACCGGGTATTGGCGGCACAAGATTTTCTATACATGCGCACACGCACAGAATCAGGTATCCGTATGCACCGCTGAACCTGTCTGCAAATGCAAGCATAGTTTCTGTCATGCTGACCAGCTCCTAAAAAAAAGGCCTGCTGACTGTAACATTCAAAGCAGACCTTTATTCATATATCATGGTTTTGTGTAAAAATCAGGCTGTCTCCTGCACTTTAATAGCAGCCCTTACACAGTAAACAGTGCATGTTCTGCAGCCACAGCAGTGAGTTGACATGATGTTGGACCTTATTTCGCTGTCTTCTTTTTCTATAAGCCGGATTGCGCCAATGGGACATTCATCCAGGCATTCGCCGCATCCTATGCACAGGTCTTCATCAACTGACGGGCACTGCCTGTAGCTTGGTGAAACATTAAAAAACTGGTTCGGCAGGCTCAGCTGCTCGCGGAAACGCTTCAGCATAAATTCAGGGGCAAACGGATTCCCCGAAACTATGCAGGTCTGCATCTTCAGGCTTCTGTTCCAGTTCTCAATCATCCTCTCCGGGCCGATTTCAACCTCACCATCCGGTGTTTTTTCAGTTGCTTTTTCTATGTCTCTTACCTTGATTATTCCAGTAGGACATACAAAAGCACACGTCCCGCACCCAATACAGTCCTGCGCCTCAAGGCCAAAAGGACTTTCAACCTGCTTGTTCTTTCCGCTTCCTGAGAAACCTATGGCCCCTGCTTTCACCACCTCATTACAGGCCCGCACACACAGGCCGCATAAAATACAGTATTCATTTTCCTGTGTCAGGTGCTCAGGCGGTTTTTCAATTCCATATTCAGCAGCAAGCTCTTTCACTATTTTTACATTGGGGCAGCGGGCAAGAAGCAGTTCCAGGACAAACTTTCTGGCCTTTATTACAGCTGAAGAGTCAGTGCTTACCTCCAGTCCATTCTCAGCCGGGTATGTGCATGATGATTCAAGCGAAACCATGCCACCTTTTCTGATCTCAACAACACACAAACGGCACGCACCATATGGTTCCAGAGCATCTTTTGAGCACAGGGTCGGGATATCAATTCCATTATCGCGGGCAACCTGCAGAAGGGTTCTGTCCTCTTTTGCTTTAATCTTTTTTCCATTAATAATCAAGTCTGCCATAATTCATCTATCCTCTAAAAAGAATATGACTAATTGCTTTTAAAAGTTTTTTTTTATATCATACCTGCACTTCTAAATCAAACAAAAAATCAGGGCTCCTTTACACTCTTTGCCTGTAACTGATGTTTGGAGAAATGACATGCAAAAATCAATTATTAATAAAATCCACAGGGATTTCAGGAAAACAGGGCATTTTGATCTGCCAGAACATCTTCTGCCACAGGAAAAAGACCTTATCATGGTCAGCTGGGTCAGGGAGCTTTTTCACTGTTACCATGAAACAGGCATAATAATCAGGGCATTTGATGATCTGCCTCCTTTAAAACTTTCAACACAGGCAGGGCTGGACACAACTGTACAGGACATACATAAATTCATAATAAATGATATGAATCTTATGCCCCTTGAAACAAGAAAAGCCATTGTCAAACATTCAATAGCACACTCCTCATCGCATTCTGCCTGGCAGCAGATTATTCCGCTGCTGCTGAGCCAGTTAAAAGGCCTGGATAATGAAGAAGTGCTTGAAGCTCTGTCCTGGAAGTTCAGCCCAATAGCAGAAACACTGTGGGTCATTACATGGCTTTTTATTGAAAGGCAGAAAGCAGTTCCTCCACAGTCTGTTCATATGACATCTCATCGTTTTCCCTATTACCTGTGGCTGACAGATGAAAAAAAACAGAGCCTGTGGCTGCCTGAAAATCCTCTGTGCAGGTGGGAGTGGCTTGCACTTGATCTGTATAAGGAATGGACAAAAACAGCCTGACACTGACAATTCAGGGGCTAACTGCTTTTTTATAAGCCTCAAGCAGGTCGGATTTTGTGCAGACAGGTTCAACATCTGAAACATGTTTAAGGATCTCCTGTCTGCCGCCCTCCTGCCTGTCAACCAGAGCAATTACCTTTACAACCTCTAACCCTTCAGCCCTCACTGCTTCAATTGCCTTTATTGTAGAACCCCCGGTTGTTATAACATCATCAACAATAACAACCCTGTCACCCTCCTTTACATCCCCCTCAACCATCTTTTTCATTCCATGTTCTTTCCTCTCCTTGCGGATGGAAAAGGAGGCGATGTTGCTGTTGTTCAGAAAAGAGATTAAGGAAACCGGGCAGGCAACAGGGTCTGCTCCCATTGTAAGCCCGCCAACAGCATTTACATCCAGATCCTGAAGCATATTAAATATAATATTTCCGATCAGATACTTGCCTTCAGCAGAATGGGTCACTTTCCGGCAGTCTATGTAATAGCTGCTCAGCTTGCCTGAAGCCAGCCTGAATACCGGCTCATCACTGTATTTAAAGGATTTTTCAAGCAGCAGTCTGACAAGCCTCTGCTTCAGGTTTGAGTCCTTACTGTTTTTCATTATCACTTGTCTCTTTCTTCATGTGTGGATAAGGTCGAAGAGATGTTATATTTTATTTGTCAAGACCTGACCCCATTGGCCTTTTAATATTTGTACACTTCTTTTCTATGACGGATACGTAAAACAATGACATCTTTGTCTATTAGGGCATAAACTACACGGTAGTTGCCTGCCCGATATTTTCTCAGCCCGGAAAACTTGCCCTTGAGAGCAGGAAAAGTATTTGCTTTTTTGGAAAGATCATTTTCAAGCAGATCTAAAAGCTTTTTTGCTTCTGCCTTACTCAGTTTTTTAAGATCATGTTGGACGGATTTCTTGTAAATGATATTATATGCCAAGGGACTTTCTCATTTCTTTGCTGGAGACTGTCGGATCAGTTTGATCGTGAAGCCTGTCAAGAGCAACCTGAAGATCAGCATGGTCTTCCATGTAAGTCTCAAGGGCCTTCTGGATATGGAAGGCTTTTGACCTCTCAGTTTCTTTTGCAATATCATTGAGCTGATGTGCTAAATTATCTGGCAATCTTACTGTAACAGATGTGCTCATAATACACCTCCTGTAATTTATGTCTTACAATGTAGTTGTTTTTGCTGGTTTTGTCAAGGAAAAGTTTGTTGACACACATGTGGGGTCAGGTCTTGAAATATTTTAGTTTTCTTTTTTGTTCGAAACGCTGAGAGCGCGTAGAAGAACAACAGAAACAGATCCGTCAGCTTGCGCTGCATAAGAAGATTGTAAAGAAGCGGGCAGGTCTCCCGCTTTTTTAGCTGCAGGGCATTTATTTTCAGAGCAGCTGCTTTTTTATCTTTTCCATTACTGCAAGAGTACATTTATGCACGATTGGATCAGCCATTGCTTTATTAAACCCCTCTCACAGCGCCACCGGACACCCCGTCCTGTTATACTGATTTTTCATTATAAGCAGGTCAAAAACATCAACACCGCCGTCAACATTCAAGTCAGCATCACAGGGACAGTTAGTGCTGTTGTAGTCATTCTTCATTATAAGAAGGTCAAATATGTCTACATTAGTGCTGTTGTTGCAGTCTGCATAGCATTCACAGGCATCTCCGATGCCGTTGGCGTTAATATCTCCCTGAGCCATCTGACAGGTTTCTCCTGTTTCACAATTTCCATCATTATTGCAGGAAACCCCAAAACCCATAACTACTCCACTCACTGTCCTCACACATGTTCCCAAACCAGGTCCGTTAGGAACTGTAAGACAATTATCCCAGTTGTCAAAATAGCCATCCCCATCACTTTCCGCTGATTGCGCGGTTTCTTTCAGCAGACGATTTACTGCAGCATCATAGGTATATTCAACCATGATACCATTGCTGTAATCTGTTTTAATGACACGATTGAGGGAATCGTAGGAGTATCTGACGTCTATGGCATAGGCAGATAAATCTAAAAAGATTACCAAGACAGTAATAATGATAGTAAATCTGATTATATTTGTTTTAAAAAATGACTTAAAAACAGTTTGTTTTTTTCTTTCCATAATAAACCCTTTCTGCAAATTTATTCAGAATATCCGGGATATTGTTGACGTAAATAGTTTTCAATATTTCTCGTTCGCTCTGGATAAATACTCTTATTTCCACCCATGCCAGAATACCCTGAGAAATAATCAGTAGCACAGCTATAAGAACCATCACAAAATACATCTAAAATAATTTCGCCGTTTTCATCAACTAATTTTTTTGTGCTTTTATTAATATTAGTACCAAGTTCACCCCATCCATAACCAAGTATTTTTACTCCTTCAATGATTGTTTCAACTGCTCCAGAGATAGGGGTTGATACTGACTTGTTAAATCCATCAATAATGCCCTCATAAATTTTATCTATAAATTTTAATCCTATCTTCGTATGGTATAGAACTTTACTTCCAGAAAGTGCTTTTGAAATATATTGATCAGCATTCTGAATAAACTCTGGGGTACTACCTGCCATTTGAAAAGAAAGATCAGACATTGGCAATAGTACATCGTGCATACTGTCTGACGATCCCAATGCATTAAATTGAAAAGCCCCTTCCTTTGCTGATAATCCGGATATATCCACCAGCATAACAGGATTATTCACAACATAGGCATACCTGTTCAACTCCTGAGGACTTGTTGATTTTCCCTGCATAACATCCTTACTCAAAAACCTCCCGGTACCAGCATCATAATACCTTGCCCTCATAAAATGCAGTCCATTACCTTCATCCATGACACCAAACCTGCCAACATACTTAAAAGGGTTTTGAGTTGTGCCTTCAGAATTGGAAAGTTTGCCAAATTCATCATAAGCATATTTATCTGTTATTGCTTCTGCTGCATCTGTCAGGGCAACTGTGCTTCCACGGCTGTCATAATGAAAATAGCTTGTTGAATTGTCAGGACTTATTCTGGATATGAGGCCAGGACCATAGACATAATATGTATCTATAATGCCAACATCATCAGTCTCTGCAAGAACCTGGCTGAGTGAACCATTCAGATCAAGAACATACCTGGTTGTAACTGCACTTTCTGTTCTTGCAATTCTGTTTCCAGCACCATCATATACATACTGGCAGGTTGTTCCTCCTGTTGTGGCTTCTGTCAATCTGTCCTCATAATCATAGGTATAAATATTACCAGTACTGCTGCCTGTTACATTGCCGTTACTGTCATAGGCGTATGTGTCGGCATTGACCTCTGTCATCCTGTTATCATCATCATACAGATAATTATCCAGCTGAGGAGTCAGAACAGGGTCAAGAGGAACATTCCTTAACACCTGTTTGTGATTTCCCAATGCATCGAGCGTATAACTGTAGCCTGCAATTGTAGTATTATCTGATCTTTCGTTATTTAATGCTGTAAGCCTGTCAGCAGTGTCATAGGTGTAATCAACTGCAGTGTTATTGGGATTTGTCATGTGACTGACGTTACCTGTAGAATCATAGCTGTAGCTGGTAACACCTCCCAGCCAGTCAGTAACCGCAGATATTCGATTCAGGGCATCGTTGGCATAAGAGACCTGTTTTCCATCAGGATATGTGACAGTTGTGCGATTGCCCGCTTCATCATATCCATAACCTGCTGTCTTGCCATAGGAATCTGTATGGTTTGTCAGTCTGTTTAATGCATCATACTGATATGTGCTGGTTCCATTTTTATCAATCATGCCTGTCCGGTTGCCATTTGAGTCATAAGTAAAAGTTACTGTGGCATTATCAGGATAATCAACTTCTGTTAAGCGTCTGTTTGCATCATAAGTGTAGTTTATAGTATTTCCATTGGCATCAGTAAGGCTTATCCTGTTGCCGACTGAATCATAGCTGTAACTGTAGCTGTTTGCCAAAGGGTCTGTCTTTTCAATCAGGCGGTTTAAAGCATCATAGGTAAATCCAGTGCATTTACCCCTGGCATCTGTTATAAGGGTCCTGTTGCCAGCATTGTCATATTCATACATTGTTTCATTGTTCATTGCGTCAACAACTTTTATCAGTCTGCCCGATGGGTCATAGGAGAATGTTGTGACATTACCCTCTGCATCTGTCTTTTGTATAAGTCTGCCAAGGACATCATAGTCCTGTTGTGTAACATTTCCTAATGGATCGGTGCTCTGGATCAAACGGTTCAGAGCATCATAGCTGTAACTAAAAGTTTCCCCCTTTGCATTAGTCATGCTCACCAAATTGCCATTGGCATCATAAACATAGGTTGTGATGTTATTAAGAGCATCTTCAACCTGAATAAGGTTTCCTGTTTCATCATAGGCATATATGGTCATGTTTCCACGGGCATCTGTTGTGCTTTCTTTTTTATCCAGTTCATTGTAGGTGTAGGATGTAACATTAAGCAAAGGATCTGTAACAGAAACCAGCAAATCATCGTTATCGTAATCAAACATTGTGGTATTATTGTTTGGATCAGTTTCAGAGGTTCTGTTGTTGTTTGCATCATATGTATAGGCGATAACACCTCCAGGGGGATCTGTTATTATTAAAAGGTTGGTGTTATTGTCATAGCTGAAATATGTGGTGTTGTTATCAGGGTCGCTTATGCTTATTCTTCTGCCCACAACATCATAGGTAAAAGCAGTGATATTATGCAGGGCATCTTCTGTTTCAATGAGGTTACCTTCTGCATCGTAACTGAACGTGGTTGTATTGTTATCAGCATCAGTTACGGTAATCGCCTGTCCCTGGCTGTTATAGGTTGTTGTGGTGATATTGCCAAGGGCATCTGTTGTGCTTAAAAGATTACCCTTTGCATCATAGCTGTATGTTGTCTGATTATCAGTTGCATCTGTCCTGCTCAAGGGGTTATTATTGCTGTCATAGGTAATTGTAGTTACATTGCCGGGAGTATCTGTTTTTGAAGTCACATTGCCCATTGCATCATAAGTGTAGCTGGTTATGTTGCCGTTCTTGTCAGTTATCCCGGTCCTGTTGCTGTTGCTGTCGTAGGTATACTGTATGGAATTTCCCAGGGGATCTATAACCTCCAGCAGACGGTATGAAGTATCATGGATGTGAACAGTTGTGTTGCCTGAGGGGTCTGTAATGGTTGTTTGATTATTATATGGAAAATCGTATTCAAATGCAGTCACATATCCCCTGCCGTTTGTCTGTGAAACTACCTTTCCGGCATAATCATAAATATTTTCAATAAGGATATTTGCTTGGGGCAGTATTATCCTTGTGATTCTGTGAAAGCTGTCATAATCAAACCAGGTTTGTCCACCATTGGCATCTGTTATCCTGATTAAATCACCAGGACCGTCATATTCATAACTTATTGTTCTGCCAATCGGATCATCAAGCTGAGTAATTCTGCCCTGGGCATCATAGCTGAAAATGAAATCCCTGCCTGCTGTATCTGTAACTGTAGTGAGATTATTATCAATATCATAGGTAAATGTTATGGTGTTTGCATTCCTGTCAGCAATGGAGGTAAGTTTGCCGGAGGTGTCAAAAAGATATAGGGTTTGATCCTTTCTGGTAACAGTGAAAGTATTGTCAGGATTTTTTACAAGGACATCGTACATACTGCCAAAAGCAGGCAGGTAAGAGCTGTCAGGCTGCTGATAATATATGTTTTCATGCCCGTCTCCCCATTTTACTGTTACAAATGTTCCATTATCAGTTAACAGAATATTGTAATTGTACGTCCAGGCATATCCCAGGGGACCATTGTATGGGTCAAGAGAATTGTAAGCCCTTGTAAATTTAAAAGGCATTCCAATACCTGGAACTGTCAAGTCCGTATGTTCATATACATAACTGCCCAGTGCAGTGTTTACCGGCTCAGCGGAATATCCACAATAGGTATCTGTACCGTAATTGTATTCTGTGATGTCAGGGACAGAATCATTGTCTGAATCACCAAATGACCCACACGGTCCGCCGCGCACGGCACGCACATAAAGGGTAAAATCGCTGTATGCCTTACTATTGGCTTGGCCCACGTGGGGGCCATACACTACGCCGTACTTGAAATCCACTCCCCATGCGAAACCGATTTCGGATGCGACCGTAGTAGACGACCAGTACCCGGAATACTCGGACGCAACCGTGTCAGGAAATGCAACAGTTTCTATTGAAGGATTATAACTGGTATAATCCACAATTGTCTGCAGCTCATTTCTGTTCGGCAACCGCCAGTCGCTGTAGTTTCCAAGAGCAAGATTTTGGCAGTACGTAAGAGCCTGCTGCCACATATATGTGCCTGGTGCTGTTGCCTGCTGCCACATCAATCCAGTATAGATATCAGTAACAGTACCGTCGCCATTGTCAATAAAACGGTCAGGAGGCTCAGGCTGTCCACCGCGCACGGCACGTACATGTACATAATAGGTGGTTGTCTTATAGTAGTTGTACACGTAGCCGCCGAGGTAGAAACTCACAATCCATGCGTCATTGGTACTGAATGCGTCCGTAGTAGACGACCAGTATTCGGACGCAACCGTATCAGGAAAATAGTTGATATCTACTGTGGGGCCTGGGACAGGTATACTGCTGTCCACAAGGGTTGACAGCTCCTTTATTGTCGGCAATCGCCAATCCGTATAGTTGCCTATCCCACCGCTGTTGTTTAAATTTGATACATAATCAAGCGCCTGCTACCATGTATAAGTGCCGGGTGCTGTTGCCTGCTGCCACATCAAGCCCGTGACATTGTCCTGTATAATACCATTGCCAAGGTCAGTGTAGGAGTGGGGATTGCAGGGACACTGTGCATCCTGCCCATAAAAGGCTCACCCGGCTGCGGGCAGGGAATTTCTACAGTATTGTCATAACACTTTGTCTGCCCGGTATCTGGAACAGGACCTGCAAAAGCTGGTAAAACTATAAGTGACAGGATTAAAAACAGCAGGATAAATAGCTTGCTCATAACGCACCCCTCTTTTTGTTGGTTGGTAAAATGGCTGAATGGCTGGGAATAAAACCATCTTATCCGATGGGCTGATAAATGTCAAGAAAAATAGCAATGTTTTTCTGAGCAGTTAGGGTGTCGGCAAACAGGAGCATTTCCTGTTCGCCCGGGGGATTATCCAATAATTAAACCGATGACTTAAAGAAGGTTTCAAAAAAGGTAACAGAGCGATTGAGACCGGCTCAGATTAACAGTTAATCAATCACTCATAAATGCGCTCCTGCAGACTGAAAAATGTCGATGTAGCATTGATTGTACAGGGAGGTATTGAGGAAGTAAGTTCTTGAAAAAGCCTGAAAAAATGCCTGGGACGAGAATCGAACTCGTACAGCCTTGCGGCCGAGGGATTTTAAGTCAATAACAGAAAATTTGAATTTTCGATGATTTTTCAATAAGCTGTAATTGCTTCACTTTTTTGCTCTGTGTTTGATTCTGTTAGGTTCTGTTATAACGGGTTTTGATTCTCACGGGGACAGGGGTTTTGACATCTCTGTAAATAGTGAGATCCCTGTTTCTCATATGAACACCATATGTAATGGTCTCCCATGCTCCATATACATTTTACATAAATCAATTTTTTATTGACAAATGGGTATATAATATGATATATTTAGATATTAAAAAGGCAAAGGGCAAAAGTACCAACAAGAATTTAGCCATACTATGCCCATTGTCATCGGAGTGGGGTTGGGGTCAAAGAAGCTATCTTTGGTAACGTTATTTTTATACTTATTGTTCTATTTGCCATTAAAAAAACTTGACACCAGAAAAACAAGAACTTAAGTTTGTAGTAAAAATACCGACAGGAAAGCAAATTTTGGCTCGGCAGAAAGGCTAAAGCTCTTGCAGGAACACAAGGGTTGGAGAGCTAACAGCATAGGAAGCACACATCCATACCTCATAACAACAAAAGATGTCTCAATTAATAAAAGGCCCGATAGGCCATCCCGTCCAACAGTCTAATCTGTCAAGGCCTGATTTGCTTTGTATGTTGTGTAGAAAAACATAAATGAAGGCAAGCTAGATTTTAAGTGAAAAAAAATTAACTTATTATTAAGATCTCTTTTATTTTGCATTACTAAAACGAATCAATAAAAAGAGGAAAAAGCAATGAGCACTGCTAACCCCATTTCCCTGTTGGGAAAGAAAGAAAACGTACAACAAATTGGTGCATGCATGAAAAAAGCTGTGCAAGACACAAAGGCTGTTTTTGAAGTGGGTGGTCTTATTAGAGAATACCACAAGGAGGGCAACAAAAATACTTCAACAACTTGTGTAACCGAAGAAAGCTTAAGGGCTGGGCAGCAACTAATTGATACGCTTGATGGGGCCTATAACAAGAAGAAAAGTGAAGTTAGATTCTTCGGGCAGAATATATCCGAAGCTATCCATGTAATTAAAACCTTTATTAAGGGATAGATAAACAGATAATCATTATCTGTTTATCACATATTGTACCCTGATATAGGCAACCTAAAAAAAGAGTAGATGTTCCTTCTACTCTTTTTTTTTAGGGAAAGGATAAGGTGAATGGAAAACAGCAAAGCGTTAATAAATTTTGTTAAATTAAGTATTCAAATTTTAGTGACTATTGTGATTTTATTCATGGCTGTATTTTGCTTATACAAAGGCATTGAAGTACCAAAATTTATTGCGGGTTTAGTAGGGGCCGTAGTAGGATATTGGCTTAAATAAATCCCGTTACGCTTTTAAGAAAAACCAATTAATACAAGCCTTATTTAAAGGGGTGTTTTATGAAACCAGGGGAAATCAATATCGAGGAAATGAAAAAAAAAAGAACAGAGCTACTAATGGGTCTTTGGAATTATTTTTTAGAAGTTAATTTTTTCGACTCAAAGGAGGTCAAGTTATCATATCCGTTAGTCAATGAAATTATAGAACATTACTCCATTGATTGCACAATACTTAAATATAGATATAAAATAGATGATAAAATCGAGAGATCAAAGATAGCTGGCCTTATGACTGCACTAATTATGAGATACCGTCCAATAAATTTGCTGACTAATGAAGTGAAAAGCAAAGAAGCATTATGCGCTAATGAAACGTTTGCAATAATTTACGGTTTAGCTGTCTGCTTTGAGGACTCTCTTTATGAATGTATGAAAATTGTACAGATGCAGTGGTTTCATAAATGGTTTGATGAGTTTAAATATCTCCTACATGTAAGGCATTATACCGCTGAATCCCTTGCTTTTATATTTAAAACGCTACGGGTTTTTCTAAAAACAAAATAATTTTTTATTTAAGGCTTTTAGCCGGTCCCTGACCGGCTTTTTTATTGCCTGAATTTTCTCACCCTCCCCTTAAACATCTCCAACAACTCCGGCATTTTTCCTGCAAAACAGGATACAAAAAAGGGCTGCAGCTATAAATAACAAGCCGTAACCCCTTAAAAAATTAAATGCCTGGGACGAGAATCGAACTCGTACAGCCTTGCGGCCGAGGGATTTTAAGTCCCTTGCGTCTACCAATTCCGCCACCCAGGCACAAAAATATAAACAGACTTTGGTAAAAAATATACAGACTTTCTCAAAGCATGTCAAATATGATTTTACTGTTTCTGCCGGAAAATACTGGAAAGGGTACTGAAATGGTTAACAACATAATAAAACATAAAAAATCGCTTTGCTTTTAATCTTTGACATGATAAGATCGTAAAATACTGGACAAACAGACATAAAACAAGAGGGAACCCCTGTGGTGCCGTAAGAAGGTTTGAATTAACCTATTGTCGTGTCAACAATATAAAGTCGCATGTCATTGCGAGCTTAGCGAGGCAATCTTGTGCTTTTTGCCAAAAAGATTGCCGCGGCTGGAGCCTGTCCCGATTTATCGTGGATCCTCGCAATGACTATCTTTGTTACGCCGTTACAGGTTTGACACAACACTATTCAAAGTTCTCTAAAACTTCTTACTAAAGATCTTCCCGTCCATATTATCCAGATAAAGCAGTACGTTGTTAAATTCCTCTGTTCTCCACTCGGTTGTTTCCACTTAAAACTATTTTATTATGACGAAAAAGAGGGTATGATTAAAGACTGATAAAGTCGTAAAAAGTGAAAATTCGATGGCAAAGTAAAAAGCTTCAAATTCAAGGCGCGCAAATCCTCCAGGAATGAGGCGTACTTACTGTATCCCGGTTAATGTCGGGAAAGGATGCCGCGCAACGCCGAAGTTGGACTTTTTACGAAGCCATCAAGACTAATAGAGCGTTTTTGTGTGAAACAGTTGTTATTACAGGGGACATGAAAAATGCATGATAACAACAGGGTAAAAGAGCAGGTTGAACCCGGGCAAAAAAACGATCCCGACTTTTGGGAGACTGAAACAACATTTCAATCCATTGCTGATTCAACGCCGGATGCGATTATTATAGCAAACAGCAAAAGGAAAATTGTCTATTGCAACAAAACAGCTCAAAAACTCTTTGGTTACAGAAAAGAGGAGTTGACTGGAAAGTCCACCCTGATCCTGATGCCGCAATCAACACGGCGGCCTGAAGAAAACAACAGAGATAAATTTCTTGAAAAAGGCATCTCACATGTAATGGAAACAACTTCTGAATACGTTGGACTTAAAAAGGATGGCACAGCATTTCCTGTTGAGATTTCACATTCATCAGTAAGACTGAAGCCAGAACCTTTTTATATAGCAATTATACGTGATATCACAAAACGCAAGCAGGCAGAAGAGGAATTACAAAAAACAAAAGAATATTTAGAAAAAATATTTGACACAAGTGCAGACGGTATCATTGCTACTGATTCAATGGGCTATATAACAAAAACAAACACCTCCGTGAAGGATATTACAGGGTATTCCGGGAAAGAACTGATGGGTAAGCATGCTTCAGAACTGGTTTATTGCCCTCATGAAAACAGCAGGAGAACTGCCACATCGCGTTCTATTGTGCGTAAACATGGGATAGTTTACCAGTATGAGTCCCTGTGGCAGAGAAAAAACAGCAGCACTTATCCAGTGGAAACTCAGATCACACTTACTATGGACAAGGATGGGAATGAATCCGGGGGATTAATAGTAATCAGGGACATTACAAGAAGAAAAAAAAGAGAGGAAGAACTCAGAGAGGCAAAAGAGGGGCTTGAAAAACACGTTAAAAAACGTACTGCTGAACTGTTAAAAACCAACAAACAATTAGAGCATAGCAAAAATGAATTAAAGACTAAGACCGAAAGCCTTAAAGAATTAAACACAGCGTTGAGAATAATGCTGGACAGAAGGAGTGAAGATGTAGAGGATGTGGGAGAAAAAATTTTAGTGAATGTAACTGAACTGGTTACGCCATATATAGAGAAAATAAAAGATACAAATTTAAATTCAAGGCAGCTAAGCTATACGAATATACTTGAATCAAATCTCAGCGATATTTTGTCACCATTCTTGCAGAAACTGTCCAGAAGGCTGATCAATCTCACCCCCACAGAGATAAAGGTAGCAAATTTTATAAAACAGGGTAAAAGGACAAAAGAGATAGCAGAGATCATGGGTTTGTCGAAAAGAACCATAGATTTTTACAGGGAGAACATTAGAAAAAAACTTGGCTTAAACAGGGAAAAAACAAACCTGGCATCATTTCTCATGTCTTTACAATAACATAACTTTTTTACTTTTGGTTTGGAGGTTTAAAATTAAAAATAATCAAGCAAGTGGTATAATGAATAAAAATCATGATCTCCCCCTGCACCATAAAGATACTGAAAAAATGACTTTTGGTTGTCGACAGACAAGTCCTGATACTTGTGGTAAAAATTCTTTGTCTGAGATTTGTGCTTTTGTCCGGGAAGACAACATGTGTCTCTCACCACCAGTTTCATGGCGAAAAAAGTTCAGGAAACTGGGGAGCATGTAAGGCTTTGTATCACGGGCAGAACCTAACAAAACCCAGCCTGCTGCACATGCTAATTGCACTCTCACAATCTGTATGGTAGACTGCTCTATCGCATTAAGTGAATATTTTGATGGATTTTACCAACGGATGAATCATGCCACTTCGAGGCAATATTGACAGTTTTTATCTTTCCAGTTTATTACAGCTTTTGAGCAATGACAAAAAAACAGGCACCCTGCAGGTGTCCGGTGACGATGATAAAGTTGTTGTTTATTTTAAAGACGGCACAATTGTTTCTGCATCAAGTTCAAATAAAGAAGAGCGCCTGGGATACCTTTTAAAGAGTGAGGGGGAAGTCAGCACAGAAAAGATAGAAGAGTGTTTGAGAATTTCCCGTGAAAAGCAGCAGAAACTTGGTAAAGTCCTGGTAGACAGGGGATATATCTCAATTGATGATCTGGAGAAATTTATCCACCAGCAGGTAGAACAGATTTTATACAGCCTGTTTCTCTGGGAAAAAGGTGAATTTGAGTATACGGACACAACAGTAAATCCTGGGGGACAGATATTTACTCCCATGGATACCATGGGGATCATCCTGGAGGCTTCCAGGCGTGTTGATGAAATCTCGGTTTTAAAAAAACAGGTCCCAGGATACAACCATGTCCTCAAATTATCTGCCAGAGCACAGAAACAGGAGGGGTTTGAACTCAATGCAGATGAAAAACCTGTCATTTCTCTGATTGACGGGAAACGGACCATCAAGCAGGTGATCTATGACAGCGGATATGATGAGTTTTCGGTTTATAAGGTTTTGTATTCCTTAATGTCATCCGGGCTTGTTGAAAAAGGCAAAGAAGCAGCAGTTGAAAAACCTGTTAAAAAGACCCTGCGGGAAACTGTTGAAACAAAAAGCAGTGATTCAGAAAACAGTGAAAAAATCATTGCAGACCATAAACCCGAAAGACCTTCAAGGTCTTTTTTTTTCCGCCGTTTTTTTATCTGGGGAGCAGCTGCAGTTATAATTATCATTTCAGCAGCTGCTTTCCTTGTGATGCAATATGGCAGAGAAAAATCAGCCCCTTTAACAGGAAAGCAGGTATCAGAAAAACCCGGCCTTAAAAGCCGTCCTGTAAAAACCTCTGCTGCTAAAAAGAAAAAAGAACCTGCTTTCAAACCAGCAGTCAACTCCTCCACAGAGACAGGGGACAAACCCTCGTCTGAGCTGAAAAAAAAACCTTTCACTGAAACAAAAAATAAATCTGCTGACAAAACCGGTTTTTATAATGATCCCAATGGCTGCTTTTCTTTAAACCTGCCCGGAGAACATGCTGTGGCTGACAGCTCTGTCAAAGGCCAGACTAAAATATCCATTGATTATCCTCCAAACATAAATATTTCCATTATCGCCCGAAAGCAGGACAGCAGATGGATCCCCGAAAATAAAATGTTTGAAAAAATTATGGACATTCAGGAAGGCAGAAGCGGTCTTTCTGATCTGGAAATTGATCATTACAGGCTTATTGATTTGGGAGGGGGCAGGGGATACGAAATTCTGCTGTCTGGAACAAAAAAAAACAGGGCTGCAAAAGTTCAATTGTATGCTGTTGAGTCCTCTGGAAAACTGATTGTTATTGAGGTAGTCTGCAGGAACTGGAGAACATTAAAGGTGCACAGGTTGTTTAATCAGATAACGAAATCAATTGTCAAAACATTAGTCATTTATCCGTAACACCCCCTTAAAGTTTGACAAAAACATCACACAGCTTCTTTTAAAATGCAGCAAAAGAATAGAAAGCAGGGGCATATTTTGGATTTAAAAAACTACCTCAGTAAAAAAAAGACAGTTATTGACAGGGCACTTCAATCTCATTTTCCCGAACCTGTCGGCCTGCTGTCCGACATCATAAAGGCACTGCAGTACAGCCTGTTTGCCGGGGGTAAAAGGCTAAGACCGGTTCTCTGCATGGCAGGGGCTGAGGCTGTAGGCGGGAACGGGGCTGATGTGGTTCCGGTAGCCTGCGCTCTTGAATTAATACATACGTTTTCACTGATCCATGATGACCTTCCGGTAATGGATGATGATGACACAAGAAGGGGAAAACCCTCAAACCACAGGGTGTTCGGGGAAGGGCTGGCCCTGCTGGCAGGTGACGGGCTGATGATTGATGCCTTTGCCCTTATAACAACTGCAGGATTATCTCCACGCATATCCCCGGAAAACGTTCTTGAAGTAACAGGTCTGATTGCCCGTGCTGCCGGATATCAGGGAATGGTTGGCGGACAGGCTGTTGACATTCAATCAGAAGGTAAAACTGTTGGGCTTTCCACTGTCGAGTTCATACATACCCGTAAGACAGGGGCATTGATTGCCGCCTCTGTTATTTCAGGGGCAATACTTGGCAACGGCGATGAAACACAGATAATGGCCGTCACTTCCTATGGCAAAAAAACAGGGCTGGCATTTCAGATTTCTGATGATATTCTGGACATTGAGGGCAACAGCAGCATGTTAGGCAAAAAGGCAGGGGCAGACAGGCAAAAAAAGAAAATCACCTACCCCTCTGTAGTCGGTCTGAACAAATCTAAAAAAATTCAAGCCGACCTGGTCGAGTCAGCGATTGAATCTCTTGAGGTGTTTGATAATAAAGCTGATCCCCTGCGACATATTGCACGCTATATTATTGACAGAAAAAATTAAGCAGGCTCAGACATGAACTTGAAAAAAATATGTGTACTTCACCTGAACCAGATTGGGGACATGGTTTTTTCTCTCCCGCTTTTAAAGACATTGCGGGACAGCTTTCCCCATGCATCCATACATTCAGTTGTAAAACCTTATTTGCAGGAACTGCTTTCAGGTTCACCCTTTGTGGACAGGATAATGCTCAGACAGAGCGGTCTTAAAGCCAAATACGGGCTTCTGCAAAAAATACGCAGTAACAGCTATGACCTGATAATATCCCTTGCAAGATCTGAAGAGTGCCTTTTTTTAACTTCATTGAGCAGAGCAGGAATAAAAGCCGGTTTTTCTAATTTTCCATGGGACATCTGTCTTGACATAAAAGAAAACATTGAAGGCCATAACAGCTTGTATAACAACATAAAACTGCTGAATCGTTTAAATATAACAGTCACAGCAAGTGATTATGTCGGACTCATTAATGTCAGCAGCACCCCGGACAACCCTAACCTTCCGGAAAAATTTGTCATCATTTCCCCTGGTGCATCACTCAGGAGACTTTCAAAAACCTGGGATCATGAAAAATTTGCTGAATTAACAGTTTTACTGAATAAAAATTATGGCTTAACCCCTGTCCTTGTTGGCAGTAAAGAAAACATACAGCATAACAGCAAAATAATAAGGACTGCAGAGGAAACCTGTGATAGCATAAATATTATTAATTTAACCGGCAGACTCAGCCTGAAAAGCCTCTGTTCAGTCATAAAGGACGCTGCGCTGTTTGTTGGTATTGATTCTGGTGTAATGCATCTTGCTTCCTCTGTAGATATTCCGGTTGTAGGCCTTTTTGGTCCAACTGATCCCTTTTACGTGGGTCCGCAAAACCAGACAAGCATTGTTGTGAGAGAGGATGAAATGGCGTGCGTGCCATGCTATTTAAAACCCTGCAAACACAGTAACTGCATGAAAAGACTGGAAGTAAAAAAAGTGCTTCATGCCTGCGAACAGATGCTGAACCAGCAGACAGACAGGTAAATCCTGCTCTGTTACGGTTTTCATTTTAATATTCAGATGATCAGTGTTGAAAATATTTCAAAAAGTTTTGCAAGTCAGACCCTGTTTGAGGGTATCAGCTTCAGGGTTAATCAGGGTGAGAGGGTAGGGCTTGTGGGCCGCAACGGCCACGGGAAGACCACTCTTTTTCGAATAATAACAGGAGATGAGCACCCGGACTCAGGCACCATAACTTTTCCGCGTGGCTACCGCATCGGTTATGTCCGCCAGCACCTTGATTTTACAGAGGAGACGGTTTTAAAGGAGGGCCTGAAAGGACTGCCGGAAGAAGAACAGCTCAACCACTGGAAAGTTGAAAAAATCCTTGACGGATTAGGCTTTTCTTCCCAGGACATGCAGCGCCATCCGGAAGAATTTTCAGGTGGTTTCCAGGTACGGCTGAACCTTGCCAAAGTTCTGGTCTCCGAGCCTGACATGCTGCTTCTGGACGAACCAACCAATTATCTTGACATTACCTCTATACGCTGGATCGAACGCTTTCTGCTTGCCTGGCCTCACGAGCTGATACTCATTACCCATGACCGCAGTTTTATGGACAAAATTGTCACCCATACCATTGGTATACACCGCAGGAAAATCCGAAAAATTTCAGGCAACACCTCGAACTACTATGCACAGATTCTCCAGGACGAGGAAATATATGAAAAAACGCGAATCAATGATGAGAGACGGCGAAAGGACATCGAGCTGTTTATAACACGGTTCAGGGCCAAGGCACGCCTTGCCAATATGGTGCAGTCCCGGGTCAAAACACTTGAGAAACAGGAAAAGCAGGAAAAGCTTGAAAAAATCAAGGCCCTTGATTTTTCATTTCAAAACACTTCCTTCTCTGCAAAATATCTTGCAACCATCAGTGATATCAGCTTTTCATACGACCAGGAGCTGCTGCTTATCAGGGATTTTTCCTTCTCCATAGCAAAGGGCGACCGGATCTGTATTGTCGGCCAGAACGGCAAGGGAAAAACCACCCTGCTGAAGCTTCTTGCAGGGGTGCTGAAACCTCAAAAAGGCAGCATCACATACAACCCTAATGTAAAAAAAGGGCTCTTCGAGCAAACCAACATTGCAAGCCTGGTGGACTCGCGAACAGTAGAAGAAGAGATCCTGTATTCCTGCGATCACGTTGACAGTCAGTTAGCCCGTGACGTCTGCGGAGCAATGATGTTTGAGGGTGACAATGCATTAAAAAAGATCAGCGTCATTTCAGGAGGCGAAAAGAGCAGGGTAATGATAGCCAAGCTTCTTGTAACTCCGGCAAACCTGCTGCTGCTGGATGAGCCGACAAATCACCTTGACATGGAGTCATGCGATGCCATGCTGGCTGCAATTGACAGTTTTGAAGGTGCGGTCGTTATGGTTACTCACAATGAAATGTTTCTCCACGCCCTGGCCCAGAGGCTGATTGTGTTCCAGTACCAGTACCCGTATCTGTTCGAGGGAACCTATCACAGGTTTTTAGACAATGGGGGCTGGGGGGACAAGGATGCTCCTCTCAAGCGGGTCAGAAAAACTCCAGGCGCAGAAAAGCCCGGGGAAAGGCTGACAAAAAAAGAGCTGCGCCGCAGGCGGTCCGAGATTATCACTGAGCGGGGAAAAGTTTTAAGCCCCCTTGAAAAAAGCATCAGCAACCTGGAAAACATGATCGATCTTAACGAAAAGAGATTAAACCAGAGCATTGACCTGATGCAGTCAGCTTCACAGTCCAAAGACGGGCCACGCATAGCAGAGCTCTCACAAACCATGCATAACTGCCAGACAGTAATTGACCGGCTTTTTGATGAGTTAGAGGAGACTACCAGCAGGTTTGATGCGCAGAAAGCCATATTTGAAAAGAAACTGGAAGAGCTTGAATAATACTATTAATTTTAACATGAAAAACAAACTTCTTGACACTCCGTTTTTAGCTGTTATTGCCTGCCTGCTATGGTCTTCGGCATTTGTCGGGATCAAAATAGGCCTGAAATATACCACCCCCCTGCAGTTTGCAGGACTCCGTTTCTTTTTTGCCGGCCTGTTAATAATGCCTTTTTGCGGTTCTCCCATGAAACTTCCTGCTCTCATAAAAAAAAATTCAGACAAAATACTCATGATAAGCTTCTTCCAGACCTTTCTGCTTTACGCCCTGTTTTATACAGGGCTCAGCATGGTACCGGGTGCGCTGGGTGCTATTGTGATAGGGTCCGCACCACTGTTTTCAGCACTGCTCGCCCATTGCAGCGTAAAAGATGATAAGCTTGGTTTGTCAAAGTTTTTGAGCATTTTTTTAGGTATTTTAGGGGTTATCCTGATCAGCCTTAATCGTTTTGAATACAGCACAGCCGGCAACAGGGAACTGCTGGGGATATTTCTTTTAATCCTGGCAAATATTTCTTCCGGTATTGGCAATATAATCGTTATGAAACATAATGCACAGATATCGCCCCTTGTATTGAATTCAGCCCAGCTCATGACCGGGGGACTGTGCCTCTTTCTCGTCTCACTGCCTGTTGAAGGTTTTTCCATGCAGCTGAATCCGCCGGAATATTACATGGCACTTCTATGGCTGAGCTTCCTCTCTGCTGCAGCATTCTCAATCTGGTTTATCCTGCTCAAACGCCCGGAGGTAAAAGTTTCAGATCTGAACCTGTGGAAATTCATTATCCCTGTTTGCGGTGCAATACTAAGCTGGGCTGTACTGCCGGAAGAGAAGCCTGAGCTGGTTCCTGTTGCAGGTATGCTCATAATAGCTGCCTCTCTTATCCTGCTGAACTTTACAAACAGAAAACAGTCTGTCGCCCATTCAGACATCAGGTCAAGACCTTTGTGAACAGATAAAAGAGGTTAATTTGAAAAATTTCACTAAGCATGATAAAACATTAACAAAAACGAAAGTTTTTTTAGCTGCTGTCAATCTTAAACCGACTGACGTGATGCATACTGAAGAGTCTCTTAATGAACTTGCTGCACTGGCAAAGACTCTTTGGCATGAAGTAGTTGGGAAATTCATTCAGTCCCGTAATTCGCCGGACCCCAGAACCTATATGGGAAAAGGTAAGCTTAAAGAGATAAAAGATCAGATTGACGGGAATTCAGTTGAGATTATTCTTTTTGATCATGACCTTTCTCCCAAGCAGAGTTATAACCTGGAGGATATGCTCAATTGCATGGTATGGGACCGCACACAGGTTATCCTCGAAATATTTGCACAACATGCCAGGACTTCAGAAGCCGGGGTTCAGGTGGAGCTGGCAAGCCTGGAATATATGCTGCCCCGTCTTGTGGGTATGTGGGCACACCTTGACAGGGAACGGGGAGGAATAGGTGCAACAAAGGGAATGGGTGAAAAGCAGATTAATGTTGACCGGACAATTGTCAGAAACCGTATCAGCAGGCTCAGGAGAAGTCTGAAAAAAATTGCCTGTGAACGAAAGACTCAAAATAAAAGAAGGCGCAGTTACTTTAATGTTGTGCTTGTGGGATACACTAATGCTGGAAAATCAACATTGATGAACCTGCTTACCGGAACCAGTCTGAGAGTTGAAAATCGATTGTTCTCAACACTGGAATCAACCACCCGGTTGCTGAAAGGGATTACCAAGCCTGAAATTCTTCTTTCCGACACCGTAGGGTTTATCAGCAATCTTCCCCATGGACTGATTGCCTCATTTCATTCTTCTCTGGATGTGGTGAAAGAGGCGGATATGTTAATCCATGTAGTTGACATCAGTCACCATGCAGTAGAAAAACATATGGAAACCACAATTGAAGTTCTGGATGGAATCGGAGCCGGAGATGTCCCTCAGCTGGTAGTGTTTAATAAGATTGATCTGTTTTCAGATGAAACAGGACGCCTTATACTTCAAAGCAGGTATCCTCAGTCAGTTGTAATATCTTCTCTGGACCCTGAATCAAAAGATCGTTTGGCCATCAGGATTAAAGAATGCTTTCAGGAGCAGTTTTTTTAACAAACCATTGAGCTTCCATACAGCAAATGTGACAGCCTTGCTGATCTGTATGAGCATTGTATTGTTGGAAACATAGCCTATAAAGAAAATGCCATGTATATTGACTGCACCATCAGCCACCTTAACAAAAGATATTTTAGCAGATTGTTTTAATGAAGAAACAGGTGGAGCGACTGTGTCACAATCATGAATGGGTTGGGTAGCTGTCCCGCCTGCGGGGCGTTACATATCGAAATTGCATGGGCCTAAAAGCGCAAACTGAAGTTTGCGGCTACCACAATTCTATTATGACACAGTATAGTAGAACGTTTCCTAAATAGTGGCTGAACGGAAAGTCCTGATTAACAGCTGTCATTGCGAGGAGTGAGGAACCCCGATAAAATCGGGGCAGGCCCCGACGAAGCAATCCCCCTGTTTTCAGGAGATTGCTTCGGTCATGCTTCCCTCGCAATGACAGGTTCGTATGCAATAAAAATCACAGAACGGACTACTATGAGCAGCATGTAGTATTCTCAGTTACTTTTTTTTGAATTGTTAAGTAAATTATGCTACCTGATATGGAAACAATAATGTGCTATTCATGCTGCTTTGGAACATCTGCATCATGGAAAAAGCACATTCTTTTTTTGCAAATATTAGCCAGGGCTATCCAATGAAAACATTATTAAAAAAATCAGCAGGATTTGTCTTCCACAGAGAGTGCTGCGCTAAACCCCGAAGAAGACAGTAAAACCGATGCGGGAACAACACAAATGGCACTGATAAAAACCTTAAACAGCAAAACGCCTGTTTTCGGCAGCAACTGCTTCCTGGCGGAAAATGCTGTAATTATTGGCGATGTTACAATGGGTGATGACTGCTCCATATGGTTTAATGCAGTGTTAAGAGGTGACGTACATTACATACGTCTGGGCAATAAGGTAAATGTACAGGACAATGCTACAATTCACGGCACCTACAAAAAAGCTGGGACCAGCATAGGTAATAATGTTTCAATTGCACATAATGCTGTTATTCACGGCTGTACTATAAACGATAATGTGCTGGTTGGGATGGGAGCTGTTGTTCTGGACCTGGCAGTTATTGAAAGTAACAGCATTATTGCAGCAGGGGCTGTTGTTCTGGAAAATACGGTCGTGGAATCAGGGAGTGTTTATGCAGGAACACCTGCAAAAAAAGTAAAGGCCATCAGCAACGACCTTCTGGAAGGACAGATCAAGCGCATTGCCAGCAGTTATCTGAAATATTCCGGCTGGTACAAATAGTCACCCTTTCCCCCCAGGATATTCCGCCTGATTTTTTCACCTTTTTCTGAACCCAGATTTTTCAGAAAATCTTTT
Organism: Deltaproteobacteria bacterium; assembly: GCA_024276465.1. GTDB lineage: Bacteria > Desulfobacterota > WTBG01 > CAIYCZ01 > CAIRTM01 > JAJRXD01. The sequence goes on along the minus strand of JAJRXD010000025.1, from coordinate 34,873 downwards.
TCCATACTCAATACACTTTTCCATACTTTCATTATCCGGATTCCAGTTCACTTTAAGAACTTCATCCTCAATCTCAAATCCAGATGCTTCCAAACTGTCAGAAATGATTTTAGATGCCTCTCCGCTCCATCCATAGCATCCGAATGCAGCAGCTCTCTTTCCCCTGAATTTCAGACCTTTTATTAATTCAAGGATAGCGGCTACAGAAGTTAAGATACCCATATTAATGGTCGGAGAACCTACAATAATAGCTTTGGATTTAAAAACTTCTGTAATCACATCGTTTTTGTCTCTTTTTCCAAGGTGATAAAGTTTAACATTAACTTCTTTGTCCGATTCCCTGATCCCCTGCGCAATGCATTCAGCCATTTTGCGCGTACCGTTCCACATGGTATCATAAATAACTGTGATCTGGTTTTCCTGGTAATTATCAGCCCACTTTAAATATTGCTCAACAATTTGCTCAGGGCGGTCTCTCCATATCATGCCATGGGATGGACAGATCATATCAAGCGGAAGGTTTAATGACAGCACCTCCTTTATTTTCTTAATAACCATCGGATTGAACGGCGTTAATATGTTTGCATAGTATTTAATACATTCCGCATACAGTTCTGCCTGATCAACCAGGTCACTGTACATTAATTCAGAAGCATAATGATGCCCGAAAGCATCGTTGCTGAACAGCAGGTTGTCTCCCGTTAAGTAGCAGAGCATGCTGTCAGGCCAATGGAGCATGGGCATCTCGACAAAAACCAGATCCTTGTCCCCCAGGCTCAGTGTGTCGCCGGTCTTAACAACATTGAAGTTCCAGTCCTGATGATACTGCCCTTTTAATGATTTGAGCCCGTTTTTTGTGCAATATATCGGTGTGTCAGGAATATTGCGCATGAGTTCCGGCAGCGTGCCGCTATGGTCGGCTTCGGCATGATTTGCGATTACATAGTCAATTTTATTCAGGTCAATTTCATTAGCAAGGTTTTCAATGAACTCTTTTGAATAAGGTCCCCATACAGTATCAATCAAAGCAGTTTTATCTTCTTTGATCAAATATGAATTATACGTCGAACCGCGATGTGTCGAGTATTCATAGCCATGAAATCTTTTGAGTTCCCAGTCAATTTTGCCTACCCAGTATACGTTATTTTTAATATTAAAACTCATGCTGTAGCTCCTTTGCTTCTATTCTTCCCTTTCAAATTCATCCTTTGACGCACCACACACAGGGCATTCCCAATCATTCGGCAAATCCTCAAACCTTGTTCCCGGTTCTACTCCTGCACCCTGATCCCCTTCTTCAGGACCATAAACATAACCGCATACATTACAAACATACTTATCCATTTTGCTGCCTTCCTTTGCTGTAAAATATTTTTTATGAACCACCAACCAGTCAGCAGATTGAAAAAAATAAATTTATGACCTGATCATGGTAAGCATCATTTTAAACTTTTTGACAGCCTTTAGAGAATGGGGTTCGTTGACAGGCAATATAATCATTTCACCCTTTTTCAAAACATACGGGTTTCCTGAAATCATAATTTCTGCTTCGCCATCCAGCACGCAGACCAGAGCATCAAAAGGTGCGGTATGCTCACTTAATCCCTGCCCCTGATCAAAGGCAAACAATGTTACAGTACCTGTCTCTTTTTTGATCAAAGTTTTACTTACAACAGATTCTTCCTGATATTTCACTAAATCAGCCAGTAAGCTCACTTGCGGTTGAGAACTCATTTCATCCTCCCTTCAAAACAAAACATATTGTGAAGCTCCCCGCCTATCCCGAAAGCATTCGGGACAGGGCTTGCACGGCACGTTCCGGTCAAAACAAACCAGAACACAGAGTGTTTCTCTGTGACCTCTGTGGTTTCATGTTATTTCCCTTTTTTTATGAGACTGTTTTACCCCGGAGAGCTAATTCAGTTCCCCTTAATCCTCTTTTTTATCTTTTTCCCAAGTTCAACAGCTTCATCAACATATTCAGGAAATTCATTGACAGTCTGTGAGCCAAAGGATGCTATTACAGTTCCAGCAAGATTTAATCCTGAATATTCTGCGAAACAGTTAAAAGTGTCTTCAGCCTTTTCTCCACCGAATGCTGCCTGAGTAATTACTATGCCCCCGGTTTTTTCAACTAACGGTCTCCATCCATGCCACTCAGCACCCGTGTATTCACCAATGCCTAAATAACTTGTTGAAACAGTTCTGTCAATCATGTTCTTCATTAAACCGGAAACATCATAGTAGAAATTAGGTGTTCCAAGAACAATGGCTTTAGATGACAGAATTTTATCAATAAGGCCTTTCATGTCATCATCCTTAGCACACTTTCCCCTGTTTTTCATGCAAATTCTGCAACCGCTGCAAAATCCTATGTCAAGGTCTGAAAGAAATATAAGCTCACTTTCCATACCCGTTGATTTCAGCACTTCTTTTAAAAGTGCAGCTGTATTGCCTTTTTTTCTTGCGCTTCCGCATATTCCAAGTATCTCTGCCATTTTTAATCCTTTCTATGATGCTATTCCCGGACAGCATCATGGTTATTGGATTTTTTAAAACAAACCCCCTCAGTCCCATTGAAATGACTTTTTCAACACACCCGCTGCCCCCTGTTTTGCCCGATTACATAACTGAAGTCAGCATCTTCATGCTGAGAATAATCAGCAAAACAGCAAATACTTTTTTCAGAACAGCTACAGGCAGCTTATGAGCCATCTTAACACCATAAGGAGCAGTAATAAAGCTGGTTACTGAAATCAGCAATGCTGCCGGGAGGTATACAAAACCAAGCGTATAGCTGTCTGTCAATGAACTTGACCAGCCATTAATTACGTATCCTATAGTGCCTGCAACTGAAATGGGCAATCCAATTGCTGCTGATGTGCCAATTGCTTTTTTAATATCAACATTCTGCCAGGCAAGATACGGAACTGTTAAAGACCCACCCCCAATGGATACTAACGCCGATATTGCTCCAATCCCTGAACCAGCGATCAGCAACCCTCCATTTCCTGCTAATTCTCTGCCTGGTTTTGGTTTTTTGTTTAGAAACATTTGAATCGACACATAAGCCATAAACACCGAAAAGAACAGGGCAAGATAAAGAGCTCTGAGATGAGAGGCTAAAAAAGTAGCTGCAAAGGTGCCTGCTATAATACCAGGGGCCATGCCTTTAACAACTTTCCAGATTACCCCACCCCTTGAATTATGAGCACACAGGCTTGATGTTGAAGTTATAATTATAGATGCCATTGATGTGCCTAAAGCTAAATGCACTACATTTTCAACAGGGATGCCCTGTTGTAAAAAAATTGCCGTAAGCACAGGAACCATTATTCCGCCACCACCAATTCCTAACAGCCCGGCCATAAATCCAGCAAAAGAGCCCAACAATAAAAATGACAATATCCATTCTGTTTCTAACACCATAATTTAATTCTCAAGCCAGACGATTAAACCCGGAATTTGCAGCAGAGGGGTATCCCGCAGTAGATGCCTGCTGCAAATTCCGGTTTTAATATGCAAATGAGCATTTCAGGGGCAATTTTTTATTTGTCATGGCCTGGTTGCTACTGCACAATATGAATGAAAAGGCCTGCATTCTTTTTCTACTATATGCGAGTCTGAAAACCCTGCATGTGTCAGCAGGCTGACAACTTCATCTAATGAATATGTGCTGAAAATGTCTTCACTTAGATTCAGCCTGCTCATCTGTTTATCATCTCGAAACCCAATCACAATCCTTCCCCCGGGCTTTATTACCCGAAACATCTCCATGAGGTTTTTGTCTGGATCTTTCCAGAAATACAGGGTGTTTGATGAGCACAATTTATCAAATGATTCATTATCAAAAGGAAGGCTGCTGCATTCTCCTTTTTGCAGCCTTACTTTTCCAGTTGCAATATGGTACTTATTAACTTTGACAGCTGCCCGGAACATAGCTGGCGAAAAATCAATTCCTTCAACAACTCCTTCAGTAGTTATTTCTGCAATCTTGCTTATCAATTTTCCCGGCCCGAATCCAATTTCCAACACCCTGTCGTTCCTGTTAAGATCAAGCATCTCCTTAACAAGGGAGTTGAGATCAGCATTAACCCTGCTGAATATTCTGGTCATTACATATCGACCAATTATACCAGCTGGTTTTCTGGCCTGCAGAGATAAAACTTTAGATGGTATAAATTTAAGTATTAACATGACTCGTACTTTATGCTTTATTTACAGGACATAACGATAAATTGTCCAATGCAGGCACTTGAGAATAATAACAGGCCAGAAGGCATTTTGACAACCATAAATATCAAAACCAGATCAGCGTTGACAGCTTGCATTCGAGACTAATCACAGGTTATACAATCTTTATTGCTTTTTCTGTAACGTACAAATTAATTTATTCTGTTATTTTTTATCTTTTTCCTGTTTTTTTAATTATAATTGCAGAACCTCTTAAATATTGATTGGCTAAAAGATTATGATCAGGCGTTTTTCTTTTTATGGATTTTTAAAGAACCAGCAGTATTACCAGCCATTTTTAGTGCTTGCATTTATAGAAAAGGGACTGTCATTTTTCCAGATCGGCCTTCTTATTTCTTTTCGCGAAATATGTGTCAACCTTATGGAGATTCCAAGTGGCGCAGTAGCTGACATTTGTGGGCGACGTAAATCAATGATATTTTCCTTTACGGCCTATATTGTCTCATTCATCATTTTCGGTTTAAGCAATCTGCTCTGGCAATTTTTTTCTGCAATGTTTTTTTTCGCAATAGGCGAAGCCTTCCGCACTGGTACGCACAAAGCAATGATTTTCACCTATCTGCGCCTGCAGAATCGTATTGGCGAAAAAACAAAAGTCTATGGATATACGCGCTCATGGGCAAAGATTGGATCTGCATTTTCAGTGATTTTAGCTGCAATTTTTGTAATGGCAAGCAGTAACTACACCTCTGTTTTTTATTTTTCAATAATTCCCTATATCCTGGGGATCATAAACTTTGCAGGATATCCGAAAGAGCTTGACGGTCAGCCAGGTGGCAAAGTGTCTTTAAAGCACATGACAAAACACCTGTGGGAATCGCTGAGTGTTTCAGTGAAGCGGAAGTCACTCCGCAGGCTGATACTTGAGTCAATGGGCTTTTCAGGTTTTTTCAAGGCATCAAAAGATTATCTCCAGCCGATTTTAAAAAGTGCGGCACTTTCACTACCTGTAGGAGTAATGCTCAATGAAACGCAGCGAAGTGCTATTCTTGTGGGATCTGTTTATTTTGTGCTTTACATGGCTTCGGCATATGCGAGCCGAAAATCTCATATAATTTGTGACTATGCCGGAGATGAAGAGACAGCAGCACATCGCCTGTGGGGAGCGAACTTTATTATCTATATAATGCTTTTGCCTTTTCTCTATTTCAAGCTTTATACACTTGCAATTTTCGGTTTTGTCCTTTCTTATCTTCTGCAGAACCTCTGGCATCCAATTCTTATAAGCCGTTTTGAAGAACACGCTTCAGAAACTCAGGGTGCAACTGTGCTTTCAATCGAAAACCAGGCGCAATCAGTCTCAATTATGATTATTGCGCCCATTACAGGTATTGCCGTGGATTATCTGAAACGTGGAAATTTTGGCGGAGAGTTCTGGCCGGTCAGTGCTTCTGGTGCAGCAATTGCACTTCTCGCTTTCCTGTCTATATCAAAAAACAATAAACGAAAGAGCTGAAATAACTAATCATGATTCTTGTTTTTTGTTCATCCAGCAGAGTCTATGAACTCCTGCCCCTGTGTCATCCTCTTCCGGACAGCTTTCCTGCTTCATTTCCTTATCTCCTTTATGGTTTTTTATGGCCATTATGAATTTTCTTCCTGTGCCGGCAGGACGGGCAGTATCGTAACAAAAACCCGGTAAACAAATATAATGGCTGCAATAAGGCCGATGGTAAGGGCAAACTCACCCATGGCGGGAATATAAGCCTTTTCAGCATATACCGGTTTAAAAGCAATAAAAAACACAGTGCTGCGGTTCAGGAAAATTCCGATAATATACATGGTGGCTGCAATAAACAGTCCCCGCGGAGACCGCCGAATATCAGAAGACATAAACATGAAAAAGGGAACCACTGTCAAAAAACCGAATTCAATCCAGAACATTATGGCCGGGACAGAACTCTCAAAAAGATAAACATAAGTGCCCCTGAAAATCATATCGCCTATTTTTAAGAAAATATATACGCCTATCAGGAATGGAATGATCCTGGCAAGGGGGGTCAGAACACGCATTTCAGGCTTGCGCCCAAATGCCCTGCATGCAAGCATTGATTCAAAGATTACCATGGGAAGTCCAACACCAATAGCAGAGGAAAGAAAAAATGCCGGTGAAAGAAGCGACCAGTACAGGGGATGCAGCTTATAGGGAGCAATAACCATCAATGTCCCCAGTGAGGACTGATGCAGGCAGGATAATACCACCCCTGCAATTATAAAAATGAACATTATCTTGCCCAGTATATGGTCAAGAAACCTGAGAAGTATGTCAACAGGGTTATTTAAACAGGAAAGCATTCCCGGAAGATTTACCCTGCCGATAAACCTCTCACATACAACCGGCATAAATTCAATATACAAAACATTCAGGTACACCATTACACACATGCCGACTTCAAACAAAACCGAATTTCCCTGCCACATGAAGGGAATTGCCGGATGCCATATATTATACCACTTGCCAAGGTCAAACTCTAAACCTATCCCGACAAAGGTATATCCTAACAGGGCTGTGAGAAGAGCAGGTCTCAGGATAGCATGAAAATGCTCGCGGTTAAAAATATAGACCAAAGCACCTGTGGTAAAACCACCGGCTGCCAGGGCCACCCCGGTTGCCACATCCGCCCCGATCCACAGGCCCAGCGCATATTGATTGTTTAAATTAGTAACAGATGCCAGCCCGAATATCATTCTGTACAGCCCGAAACCAAGCCCGGTGACCATAACCGCAGTAAGAATTTTCATGCCCGGGGTAAAAAACTTTTTTTCAACAGGTGCTGCACGTTGGTGAGAACTCATTTTTATTTGTTTTCTAACTGTTTCCGGTTTTTCTTTTTTTTGTTCAAAAACCACATAATTCCACCCAGCATTGTATACAAACCCAGGGGTGGAAGAAACCATTTGAAAATAGCATGCTGAATTGGCTCGGTATAACCAGGCACAGGTCCATACCCTAATTTCGGAAAATCAATATCCTCAAACGCAACCCCTGACAGATACAGCCATGCAGTACCTCCCACCTCTCTTTCGCCGTAGATATGGGGAAGATAACGGTCACTGGATTCTTTAATTTTTTTCTTCGCTTTTCTGATAAGATCGTTTCTTTTCCCAAAGCTCATGACCTGCATGGGACAGGCCTCGACACATGCAGGAATCTTCCCCTCTGAAAGCCTTTTCTCAAAGCAGAAGGTACATTTTCTGACCTGGGGTGTCAGGGCGTTTCCGTACTCATATGCAGGGACCTGAAAAGGACAGGCTGCCATACAGTAACGGCATCCGATACATTTCCAGGCATCATAGATCACCGCCCCGTTCGGTTCCCTGGTGAATGCACCGACAATACAGGCTGATTCACAGGCCGGATACACACAGTGCATGCACTGAAATTTTGCGTACAGGGATCTGCCTTCATCCCCCTGGTTTTTGTATCTGTTAACCACGGTGTAGGCATCCCACTCCATTCTTCTTCTCTGTTCAAAGACTGAATCGTCTCTGAAAGTTTCGGAAGGCTTGTGCGGAAGATCTTCGTTAATCCGGTTGCAGGCCTTTTCACAACTCCGGCATCCAACGCAAAGGGTTGTATCAACAAGAACACCTAACTGATCCGGACTGCGTCCCGAGTAAGCAGCATGTGCTTTTTTCTTCTTTCCAAGCAGGAGAAGGCTTCCAATTCCAGCTAATTGTTTGAAAAAATTTCGACGGTTATTCGGCATATAATTATTTCATATTTATATCTACAAACCGGTTTTTGCCTGTTCTGAGATCTTTTCCTCATGGCACCCGTTGCAGGCCTGGGGCATCTTTTCCTCTTTTTCTCCCATTTCCCTGTGGCAGCCCAGACACTGCTGATGATAGGCTCCAAGCAGGGTGGGCACGGCCTTCTGAAGTTCCTTCCTGACAGTGTGACAGGTGCTGCAAAGGGGCACCTTCTTTTTTGCCTCAACAGGACTGTAATGATGACATCCAGAGCATATGGTCGTTTCATCCTTGTGAAAGTATCTGGCCAGCCTGCTGTCAGATAAAATGTTATTCAGCTTTTTAACAATTGCAAGATGAGGGAACCTGGAAAGCTTATACTCTTTTTCCAGTACTGTAATCTCCATATCATCTTTCAGGTCCTCCGGAAAAATATTCTCAGGGGAATCAATCTTTCTGCTTTTTTCAAGGCTGTCCAGCGAACCACTGTGGCAGGAAATACAGCTTCCATCAACAAGCCCACCCCTCATGTGCTTGTGGCAGCCTGCGCACTGTGATCGTTTTTTTTCAGACTCATGGCAGCCAATACAGCTCCATTGAGATGAAGGCTCATGATAAGCCTCTGCCAGAGTTACAAAACCCCCCTCCTCGATTCCCTGCAGAGCATGACATGAGTCGCATGTTTTCATAGTGTCATGGTGACAGGTCTGGCATGACACTGTGCTTTCCTCATGCAGTTTATGGTTAAAGGGAACTCCATCCATCCTTGCGCCTTCTTCAATCTGAATAATGAACTTTTCCTTCTGTTCACACTTCAGGCGCGGAACATCAGCCATCTCCTCAACAGTCCGCCAGGTACCGGTATGACATTCATTACAATTAACAGGCCCTGCCTTCTTTTTTTCGTCCCTGAGCTCAATGTGACAGTTAATGCACCTGGCATGTGCTGTTTTCCTTTCGGTCAGGCTTTGCCCCTCCGGTATTTCCATCAACCAGTCCTGGCAACTGTTTGCCGCAGACATCAGAAAAACGTAATGGCAGTTTTCGCACTTGTTATCCAGGGCTTTCTCGTGTTTTTCATGCAGAAAATGGTCAAAGTAAACTTTCGGCCAGTCCAGCATCATCTGCTCTTTTTCCTTCATATAAAATCCTGCCCAGTCCAGAGCCCCGGCTTCCTCAACAGCCTTTGCCGGATCCTGGTGACAGGAAATACAGTCCCGGTGATAGGTGTCGCGCAGCGGCTCGTAATACGAGGGCATTATTGGCAGGTAATCTTTTTTGTGATAGTCCTCTTCAATGACATGACACTCCCCGCATGTCACTGCGCCGGCACTCTCCCCCTGTTCCATCCTTTCATTGTGGCAGCCCATGCAGGTTTCATGGTACAGATTCATGAGATCTTCCTGATCTTTATCCTCTCTGCCTTTAGGAAATTCAAAAACAAGTTTCTCTTTGTTATCCCTGGGATGGCACTTATCACAGCCCTCTTTTTCCAGTGCGCGGGAATGTTTGTCATGATTAAATTTTACAGGTGGCCTTTTCAGATCCTTGAATATTTCAGGAATGGAAATAAAAACACTGCGGTCAGCTAACTCTTCAGCTTTTTTTTCTGCAGGAGCTGCATCCCCGGTTTCTCCGGCCTTTCCCTCTTCAGAGTACAGGTTCTTTATTCCGGCAAACAGAAAAAAACCTATTCCAAGAAATGCAGCAACTGAGGAAATAATCCTTCGCTTATTCATAATATCTGCCTTTTTTCTTTTTTTCAAACTTCTTAAGCTTTACACAGTGGGTCTCGGAAGCAGCCCTGCCTTTTCTACTATCTCCGGCACCCTGTGCTCCCATTCAATTGCCATCAGGTGCACCCCTGCAACGCCTTTCATCTCCCTGAATTCCTCTATCTGTTCGCAGCAGATTGCAATTCCCTCTCCCGCCTGTTTCTTCTTTTCAACTCCCTGCAGGCGCTTTATCACCCAGTCGGGAACATCCATTCCCGGAACATTTTTCTGCATGTACCTTGCCATACCAAGAGCCTTCATGGGAGTAACTCCTGCAAGGATATATACTTTTTCAGTAAGACCCATGTCATTTGCCTGTTTGATCCACTCCCTGAATCTTTCCATGTTATATATGCACTGCGTCTGAATAAAATCAGCACCAGCTTCTATTTTTTTTGCGAGCCTGTGCACCCTGAACTCATATGGCTCCCCAAAAGGATTGGCAGCAGCCCCGATAAACATCCTGGGCGGGTCTGCTATTTCTTCCCCGTTTAGAAATTTCCCTTCATCTCTCATTTTTTTCACCATACTGACAAGCTGTATGGAATCAATATCAAAAACTTTTCTGCTTTTGGGATGATCGCCAAAAAGCTGGTGGTCTCCTGAGAGGCAAAGCATATTCCTTATCCCCAGTGCATATGCACCCAAAATATCAGACTGCATTGCAATCCTGTTTCTGTCCCTGCACACCATCTGGTAATTTGGTTCCATGCCCTCTTTTACCAGCAGGGTAGAAGCTGCCATGCTTGACATGCGAACAACCGCAGTCTGGTTATCTGTTATATTAACAGAATCAACCATTCCTTTAAGATGCTGTGCCTTATCTTTAATAGTACCTGCATTAGCTCCACGCGGAGGACCCAGCTCTCCGGTCACGGCAAATTTACCTTCCGCTAAAATCTTTTCTAAATTGCTTCCTGATTTCATTTGTACAGCCCCTTTTATTGTCAAACGTGTATTGTCAAAAACAAACCGCAGAGATTTGTCTGAAAAATCAAAGAGTTGGATGTTTTTGAGAGCTCAGAGTTTGTTCTCTGTGAGCTCTGTGGTTCCATGTTTTTCATGAAATTTTTAAGTATAATTTTATTTCACATCTTCAACATATCTGCTTTTATATGCTTCAAGCACAATGCGCCCCTGGATCTGATCTTCCCACTCCCGTGCCGTATACAGTTTATATATATTGTTCAGCCTGCCCTGTGCCTTGAGGCGTTCATAGATGTTCACCCATGCACAGGGAATATCCTTGTCCACCTCACAGTGTCCATCCTGAGGCCCACCGCAGGGTCCGTTAAAAAGTCCTTTTGCACACATGGCCACCGGGCATATTCCGCCGGTTATTCCCAGCACGCAATCGCCGCAGGATTTGCAGCGCTCCTCATACCAGCCCAGATCCCTGTTAACACCGATAAAGGCCGTGTTTACAGCAGGAAAAACAGGTTTGTCCGGATAACGCTCTGCAAGGAACTGGACCCCTGCACCACAGGCCATGGACAGGATAGCATCATAGTGTTCCACCATCTGATCCAGTTCAGCCAGAAATTCCATTTCACATTGACGCTCAACAGTAAACCCGTCTACCTTAAACCTAACACCGTCTCCTTTAAAGGAAACAGACAATTTTGTATTTAAACCATCCACCTCTTTCATGCCGCCCGCAAGGCAGACAGACGCACAGCCGCCACATCCGGTATTGAGAACCCTTTTGTAGCCCTTAAGCATCTCCTTAATCTCTTCCAGGGGTTTTGCTTTTGATTTAATCATTTTTCAACTCCATTAAAAAAATTAGGGATTTATCCGGTTTCGTTTTTGGAATATTCTTCCTCAGGTGCGCCAAGAGTATGGGGATAAACCCCGGAGATGCCCTGGGACCGGCAAATGCTTCTGGCAAAAGCAATCATTCCGGGAATATCAATCCCAAACGGACAGTAACAGCGCTCACACAGCACGCAGTTTTTCCATATAAGATCTCTCATCTTCTCCAGAAACAAACGGTCAACTTTTCCTCTTTTTTTATAAAGTTTTCCCAGGGAATTAACAACCTTGTAGGAAGGCATGTACTGCGGATCTTTATCTTTGCTCATAAAGAGAAAACAGCTTTCCGCGCAAATACTGCAGCTTGCACAGGCTGAAAGACTGAGTTTCATCCTTGCCTTTTTCATTTTAAGCATGTCTTTGATTTTTTTTGTATCAACAGTTTTCATATTTTCACTCAAAATTTTTAACTCCTGTACGGACGCAAGATTTTGCGTCTCTACTTCTTCCTATGTTATCCATGTTCTGCTTCCACGCCCGAAACTGTACTCGCTTCCAATAAGGATTCTGACAAAAAAGAAGAAAACCATATGCCCCAGTTTGGTAAAGGGTATGGCAGCCACCATCACTTCCCCTGCCAGAATATGAATTATAAGAACAGTATTATAGTCAAACCACTGATGGTAGGCAAACAGGCCTGTCAAAAAAGGCGCCGCGGTTATAAGGAGAAGAAGAAAATCATAGGGTGTTGAAACAGCCTGAACCTTGGGAACAACGAGACGACGGACAAGAAAAAAAACTGCACAGAAAAGGAAAATGATTGTAAGGATATCACATACAGAGTCAGGAAGGCTCACAAGAACAAAGCCCCAGGACTCAAAAAGCACCAGGTTATGAGCAAAAAGAAAAACCGGAACAACAAAAAGGCAGAAATGAAAAACAGTCGAAATCAGGGCCATAACAGGGTGCTTCCCAATGAGGGTGTTTTGAAAGGAGACAAGCAGTTCCAGTTTTTTCTCCTCAGAGGAATATTTGCCGGAGTCCTGTTTTTTGAGACTTTGTGAGGTATAAAAACTGCGGTCTTTTTTTCTGGTCAGCATAAATAACTGAACAGACCTGTATATTACACCTCCGGTAAAAATTATAAAGGCGGCCCACATCAAGGGCCCCCGAGCCAAATCATACATAATGGGATCTCCCGGGGGAAAAGACAGGGAAATTTGTCAAACTGGGATAATTGAAAGCTGGCAAGCTGTCTGCCCTGTACATTTTGTCGTTTAGAAAAACATTTATGGTTAAAAAGCGCTCAAAGTAATTGAAAGCAGGAAAAAGATCTGGGAATATTTTTTGACCTGGCGCTCAGGAGAAACTCCCCGCCCTGCGGGCGGGGGTTGAGAGATATTCACCGGTGCTCTGTTCTGTCTTTTCTAAATTTCCAGCCAGGAATCAGAATAAAGGGATTTACCCATAAGAACGTTTACCGTCTTGGCATACTGCTGTTCCTTTTCTGACAGGCTTGCCATATCTACTTCCACTCCATCCATTACCTTCTCCACAATAGCATCAAGTTCAGGCATCTCGCCTTTGCAGATCGCCATAAGCTCTTTATCATAGGCATCAACTATGGCTGAATACAGGCCCTGTTTTTTCAGCATCAGCAGGTACGGCCTGTTTAATGCCGGCCTCAGCTCATCAGGTGCGCCGTTTGAGACGTTTGACAGACCAACAGTTGATTTGCATCCCGGGCCAATGTCCTTGAGCATACCCATAAATTCAGTACAGGCAAGAACCTGATTAATCTCTCCGCTTACTGGCGTGGCAATCGGATCAATGAAGATATCTTCATTTGGAATACCCTTTTCATTTGCCTTGTAAATAATATCAACTGCCAGCGAAGCCCTCTCGTTTACATCTCGCGGCATGCCGTCAGTCCCCCAGAGAAGACCAACCATGAGCGCTCCGTATTTTTTCACCATATCCAGACCCGGATCAATACGGTCTGCCTGACAGGACACAGAATTAACAAGGGGGCGCCCGCCTTTTTGATGCGCCTTCAAACCAGCCTCCATAGCCTCGAGATTAGTGGTGTCAAGTGAAAGCGGCAGATCCACCACTTCATGTATTGTCTTAACAAGCCATTCCATCATCTCTGCTCCGCCTTTTCTTGCAGGCCCGATATTCACATCCAGAAATGTTGCACCAGCCTCTGCCTCAGATATTGCCATTGCCTGTATCGGCTTTGGGTCTTTTTCCTTCATGGCAGGGCCAATGGTTTTTGACATAATGTTTATGCTTTCTGCAATTGATACAATCATGATTTTATGATCCTCCTCTAAACTCTGTTATAAATTTTTCATCATTGAGTTAAGGGTGCCTTACGCAGCCTTCCAGTTCTTTAAAAACGGGGTTATGTGTGCTCCCTCTCTTGGTCCGATTTGAACCTCCCAGTCAGTAAGCTCCTCATCCAGATCACCGCTTATGGTAGCCGCTGCACCTGGAATAACAATTTTTCTATGCTTTATTTTATCTTCAATCCCGCACTTTTTCACAAAAGGGGCAATGGCATCAGCTACAAATTTGCCCGCTGCCCAGGCAGTCAGTACAGACAGGCCCTCAGTATCCTTGATAAGCAGCCAGGATGGCACCCGGCTTGATTCCACTTCGCCAGATACGATAAAGTATGTCAGGGCAAAATTACTTGTTATCAGAACAGGTGAGTTTTCATCAGGATTGTTTATCTCATAAATTCCCTCCGTGGTCGCCATTGGTCTCTGCGGATCTGTATAGATGTTCATTCGCTGGACAGACAGGGGGAACAGGTTATGGCCATCCACTTCAGACAGTATTATAATACCGCCATATTTCGGGATAAAGGTTGAAGCAAAAACAGTTTCCTGTATGGGATCATCCGTCATATCACAGGGGAAAACAATTGTAGGAAATCCAAGGGGCCGGAACTTGTCAACCAGAGCCGCCCTTCTAACAGCAATGTGGTCCTGGAATGCCTGCCTGATCTCCCGGGCTCCTGTATCAATAACTATATCTTTCAGCTTCATATCGGCAAGCTTTGAGGTCAGCTCAGCAGCATTTTCCAGGTCTTTCCCCCGGACTGCGATCGGGCAGTTGTTTTCAAGAGCAAGTTTTCCAAGCTCTTCCACATTTTCATCAGTAGCTGCATAGATCAGAGGCCTGATGTCTCCTGCAGCTTTAACCGCTTTTGCAAGAACCTCTGGTTTATCGCTCATTAACACCAGGGTGGTCAGCCCCATATTTTTTACCTTTTCAACAAGCTTTAAAAATTTTTCAGGGTCACCGGAAGTATCCTTTAATGCCACTATGTCTGCCTTAAGTTTCATGCCGACTCTGTCATATTCAAGCTCTTTGAATGTTTTAAGTTTTTTATCTACTTCAGCCTCATCCATGGTGTCGGTTATTAAAAGCCCGATACCGGGTTTATTTACAAAAGTTTTTTCATGCCTGAAAATTACTGTTTCTCCTCCAACCTTAAGTGCACTGTCCCCTGTTCCTATAACCACCGGCCGGATAGGGGGAGCTGAGGCCTCCTCCAGCTTTTCCCTTGCCTCATCTGAAACATACGGGCAGGAATCAAGCTCTGCCTGACCAGCCGCAAGTTTCATTGCAAAAGCCATGCATGTTGGAACCCCGCACTCCTGGCAGTTCGTATTGGGGAGCATTTTAAAGATTTGAATTCCGGAAAGCGCCATAGTTACCTCCTGTTATCTTTTTTGAATGGTTTTAATTTTTTTATTATTTGTTATCAGACCATTGGTTCCATCTCAAGGGCCGGATGTTTTTTCTCTTTCAGAAAGGGCAGAATCTCTTCCTGGGTCATCCCAATCGTTTCATCTGCAATCATGTCAGCAAGGTTTTCCACTCCAGTTTCACTGCCACGTTGATTTATCTTCTCTTTCAGCTCTTCTTTAAGGGCCTTTGGCATCCATACCAGGCGCTTGATTCCGCCTTCTGCTTTTATAAACTTTTTGGAGCCAATATAATGCTTGCTGTGACCAACAAAACCAGGGGTCACTCCACCGCCGCCAGCTGATCCGGCAAGAGTAGTAAATTTCATACCACACGGTGTGCTGTCACCTCTGAAATCCCTGTCCACAGTCATAATACCATTGCATTTGTCTAAAAAAGCCGCAATACACTCAAAACAGCCGCAGGAGGTCATGGGATCCGTCATTATGCTGTACGCACTGACATTTTCCACTTTGCCGCGTGAAGCCTGCCTTACAAACTCATTAACACCGGTCCACTTTCCTAAACGTTCATCCAGAACTTCTCCCTTCTCAATAGGCTGGTTGGGGCCTGTCGGGTTTATCTCAAAGGCTGCCTTACAGTCAAGCCAGTTATAGGCACCGCACAGGCCTGTCCGTTCAGGTGTAACCACACATACATGTGAAGGGGCAAAGGACTGACACAAAGTGCAGGAATAATATGTGCCCTCAGCTTCATCAGAAAGATCAGCGATCCTGGCATCGCGCTTTTTAAATGTGTCGCGAGCCTCCTTCAGAATTTCAGTCACCCTGGCTTCATCGGTTGTTAAGGTAACCTGTACCTTATCAACAATAGCTCCAAAATCCTTATGGAACATGGCATGCAGTATCTTTCCAATGTCTGCAAAAGTAAACCCCTTCTCAACTGCCTGTTTAGCCAGCCTTATCCAGGAAATATCGCGCTGCCCTATATGCATCAGGCCCTGGGCATAGTTGATCAGGTGGTGAATCTGCCGTTCAAGTATAGGGAGGAAATCCTCCTGCATCTGGCGCCCTGCCAGTTCAACATATATTGCAAACGGCAGTTTGGTGCCAGGTTTAATATCCGGGATATCAGTCCCTAAAACTTCAATTTTGCCGTCCTCAACCTCATTCATCTCCTTCAGGACCGAAAACTCCACCATCTGAGTTCGGCCTCCTCCGCATTCAAAATAAATATCATCACCCCGCACCCTTTCACCTTCAAATGCAGGACCGTATGCAACAGGAATCGGAACTTCTGTTACAGCAACCTTAAGACCCCGAACCTCAATCGCCTTTGAAACCATCTGATCATGCGGCACATTGGATACCACGTGCTCATATGTGCATATTCCGGTAGGAAGCACTTCCGGTATGGGCGTATCAGCTATAACCGGAAAGCCAAAGTTGATGCAGCCTGCTGCTGTGGCATACCACTCATCTGTTACAAATCCCATGGCCATTACAAAAGCAAAAATTCTGTCTTTATTATAAATAAGATTTTTTCTGAAATCGCCGGGCTTAACACCGCCAAAGGCCATGGCAGCGCGTGTGGCAAAGCCAAGTGCAAACACCGCAGCAGAGATATCAGGCCCAAAGGACACAAGCCTGGTATTCCATCCTATCTGAACTCCCGCATCAACAAGCTGTTCTGAAAAGCTGGTTCCGCTGTCGTTTGATGCCATAAACACATAGAGGTTTTTAAGCTGAAGTTCCTCGGCTATTTTCTTTGCGGTCTCCCTGTCCGGAGCTGCTCCAACAATAGCAGCAAACCCTGGCGCGCGCCCATCAACAAATTCCACTCCCCGCTTTCTGAGGATGATATCGTTTGCCGCCCCAAGCCAGATATTATCATCCGTGGTATCCTCTCCGGTCAGATAAAAGTCAGGCTGCTCAAGATATCGAATAGCTTCCTCTATCTCCTGGTAAAAAAGCGATGCCATGCCTGCATCAAGACCCGGGGCAAGGTATGGCAGATGATGATTTTCTTTAACCAGCGGTGGCAGGAGCTTCCTTGCCTTTTGAAAAACAAGCTGACAGTCCCCCAGGGTTTTTACGGGAATCCCAAGCATGGAATAGATAATCGGCAGAAAATAGCCTGTGTTTGGAAATGCGATTTCCTGATCAGGCCCATGCTTTTTCAAAACTTCAGAATATTTGTTCTCAACTCGAAATGCTATTTTATGAGCGCCTCTAATGGCAGCAGATAATATAATCTTTGACACTTTTTTATCTCCTTCTTAAGGGTTTACTGTTTTATTTTTAATTACAACAGAAGAATTTTTTCATCGTGTTAAACAGCATCAAGCTCTCTTCTCATTTCCATATCCATGAGAACCCTTTCGCGCGCCTTGTCAATACCAAGGGCTTTGCGCTTTTTATCGATATGGTCTATCATCTTTTTTGCCATCTTAAGCGGGTCAGGTTCAAAATCCCATTTGCCTCCCCATTCTTCTTCAAGATCCTTAAACAGATAATCAGTATATTTCTTGCTGCCTGTAGTAGGAAAGGTTGTGCCGAACAGAGTATATACTCCTGAGGCCACAAAATAATGGCCGATTGCTATTGCTTTTTCACTCATCCAGGCTGGCGCTGCTCCAGCTGCCGGCAGGTCGGAAATATCATCACCAAGTCCTCCCTCTTTTACCACGGCAGTTGCTGCAATCAGTATCCTGCTGTTATCCACACAAGCTCCCATATGCAGAATAGGCGGTATTCCCACTGTTTCACACACCTCTGCCAGGCCTGTTCCGCAATATTTAGATGCTTCAGGAACAAGCAGGCCTGCCTTGCCGCATGCCATGGCAACACAGCCGGTTGTAAGTACAATTACGTCATTTTTTATCAGCTCCCTGATTAAGGTCAGGTGAACCTCATCATCCACATCCCGCGCATTGTTACATCCGACAACTCCTGCTATGCCTCTTATCCTGCCTCCGATTATATTGTCATTCAGGGGCTTGTAGGATGCCCGGAAAGTTCCGCCAAGAAGATAATTGATAGTCTCATGGGAAAACCCAACCACCATCTCTTCCTTAACCTTGGGAATATTTACTTTTCCCTTACGGTTTGTATAGTTCTCTATGGCCGCCTTCACAATCTGCTTGGCCGTGTTTACCGGATCGTGCTCTTCAAACTGTATATGCTTTGCACCTTCCATCTTTGCTTTAGGCGAGGTTGTTATTACCTCTGTGTGATAACTCTCAGATGTTTTTTGTATTGCCTGCATAATACACTGCACATCAACCACCATTGCATCCAGCACACCGGTCATAATTGCAAGCTCCTGCTGGAGGAAGTTGCCGGCAATGGGGATTCCGTGGCGCATCAGTATCTCGTTTGCAGTACAGCACATGCCAGCCAGATTGATTCCATCTGCGCCCTTTTCCTTTGCCAAAGCATGCATTTCCGGGTCCTGACAGGCTACAACGATCATCTCTGACAGGAGCGGCTCATGCCCGTGAACAATGATATTTACCTTATCTTTTTCCAGGACACCCAGATTAATGTATCCCGTGGTCGGCACCGGGGTTCCGAACATTATATCCTGCAGCTCGGTAGCAATCATCGCTCCACCCCAGCCATCTGCAAGGGCTGCCCTTGCTGCCTGGGTCGTAATGTTTTTGTAATCCTGATCCACTCCCATATGCGTGCGATGCATCAGTTCCACAACTTCCCGGTCAATACCCCTCGGAACCATGTTGTTTTTACGCCACAGCTCCTGCCTTTTAAGCGGTGCCCTCTTGACAAATACAAGCTCTCCCTCCTGCTTTCCAAACTGGCCTACACACAGCTCCCCCACTTTGATTGCCAGTTCCTTCATCTCCATATTCTCAACATCAAGGTCGAAGTCCAGACCCAGCTGTATCAGTTTTTGTTCATCCTTTATCCCATAGCCCGGAATCTCTCCCTTTGCAGCCAGCAGAAAAACCTCTGCTACTCCACGGCCATGATCCGAGTGAGCAGCAGAGCCTGCTGCTACCATTAGTGCAAAGTTCCTGGCTGATATAGTCTCCGCAGTTGCTCCGCACAGGCCAACCTTTGCCGGCTCCCCCTCCTTCTTTGATGGCGGAACCCGGCATGGGCCCATACCGCAGTTCTTGCAGCAGCTCCCCTCTGCCCCTATGGGACAGGGCTTCATGGTAGCTGCTCTGTCAAACACCGTAGGTATACCCTCCTTGCGCGCCAGATCTATCATCTGCTGAGTTCCCCCACAGCTCGTTAATATTTTATCTTCACTTGCTTTTTTAGCCATATTGATTTTTCCTCCATGGGCAATGGGCTTCAATCATGAACCCAATTTCTTGTTTTAACACCCCTGTTTGTTTAATAAAGAATGGAACACTGCTTAAGCAGGTTTCTTCCTCTTTTCACTTCCATAGCCTTCACCATACCAGTAGTGCAGGCTGGTTGTTACCTGCCTCAGCATTTCCTCCCTGTCCCCGGCCCTGCCTCTCCAGTCGAACTTTTCTTCAGGGTGTCCTTTATCATAGTTGTCCTGAATCAGTTTAACTGTTTTTCCTGCAAAGTCTTTTGATTTGCCGAGTTTATATTCGTAGTCACCGGTAATGTTTTCAACAGGCGTCCACTCACTCTCGGGCTTGAACTCTTCTTTTACAGTTTCCTTCTGTTCTGTTTTCTGTTCTCCCCGGACAGTCTCATCAGATAGTGCGGATCCGCCTGCAGAAAGCACAAGGCCATCACCTGCAGAGTCATCCTCGACACACTTTATAAGGGCAATAGCATGACCCGGAGCAAGGTCAACAGGCATATCCATAATCTGTACGACTTCACACAGTGCGCCTTCTTTTAATGAATCTGCAATTCTGGATGCTGCTGGCACAACTCCTTCAGCTGCGCGTTTTGATTTTGCAGCAGCTTTTTTTGCAGATTTGGGCATCTCAAAACCGCCAAGCTGTGAAATATACTGGCGCACCTGCAAAATCGCCTCCGGGTGCCGCATGACAAGCAAGTCAGCACCGGCATTCAGCAGTGTTGTAGCTGTTAAAGACTCCATCAATATGCCCCTGGTTTTAGCATCCCCCATTTGTGAGTCTGTTGGCATTTTGGCCTCTTTGGTCTTCCAGACTTCATCTGCAAGGTTGGAGATGAAGGGGCACTGCAGCTTTTCATCGTCCTGGGTTAATGCTGCCTGGCGGATCCGTTCCATGACAGAAAAAGAATATTCAAGTCCATATCCCAGCCCGCCTGTTGTCGGGTCAATAATGATTTTTTCAAGCGGTACGCCAAGATTATTCAGAAGAATGTTAAGCTGCTTCGCAAGATTAATATCAATAGGGGTATTTGCCACAACCGTCAGGTTATACGCCAGGGCCTGCGCCCCTAACTGCTTGTGGTTGTCCTCACTTACAGGCCCTATCATAATATCGTAATCAGCGCAGACTTCAGCAACCTTGCTCAGCACCTCGGCATCCTTTTCCGCATTATTGGTACCCCACACAAGAAGCGGTACTGAAACAGCCTCTGCAACAGCCTTTGCAGTCTGAGCTGCCTCATCAGCGCTTCTGTTCAGGCCGTTGGGATCAGTGCTTTTAAGCCAGAGCTGAATAAAATCAGCACCGTATTCATCCTGGGCTTTCTTTGCCCAGGCAACCGGGTCGGCAACGACATCTTTATAAGGCTCCAGACAGGCCTCTGCCCAGTCATCAGGGGCATAATCCAGAATCTGGATACCTATTTTTGGCGAGTTGGGTGTTTCTCCCTCAAATGTACAGAAAGGAAAGGCTGTCTCCCCGCCAACAGTTAAGGCTCCTTCCCCGGAACCAACAGTTAAGGCCTTTACACTGCCTGTGTACTGCTGTTTAGATATATCAACTGGCATATTTCACCTCCTAAAAATTATTGGTTACTGAATATTGTTTGCAAATTTTGCTGCTTTCACAGTGTTTTTCATCAGCATGGTAATTGTCATGGGACCCACACCACCAGGAACCGGGGTTATGGCACCGGCAATTTCTTTAGCTGCCTCAAAATTAACATCTCCTTTTAATATGGCAATTTTTCTGCCTGTTTTTTCACTTATCTTTTCTCCGACCCTGTTTACACCCACATCTATAACACAGGCGCCGGGCTTTATCCATTCTGGTTTTACAAGGTCGGGGACACCAGCTGCAACAATTAGAATATCTGCCCTTTTGCAGTGGCTCTCCATATCTCTGGTGCGGGTATGTACAACAGTTACTGTGGAGTTAGCCCCTTTTGCTTTCTGCATCATGATGTTGGCAATGGGCTTTCCCACAATGTTAGAACGACCAACCACCACAACTTCAGCCCCTTCTGTCTCATAGCCGGCCCTGACAATCAACTCCTGAATACCTGCCGGGGTGCATGGAAGGTATTTTGCCTCACCACCTCCTATCATGAGCCGCCCCACGTTTACAGGATGGAAACCATCCACATCCTTATCAGGGTCAATGGCATTCAAAACCTTTTTTTCATCAATGTGCTTTGGAAGCGGGAGTTGAACAAGAATGCCATGAACCTTCGGGTCATTGTTGTATTTGTCGATGAGCTTGAGCAAATCTTCCTCTGAAATGTCTTCGGGCTGGTTATCCTGAACAGAATAAAAATTCAGATCATGAGAGGTTTTCTGCTTTGCAGTCACATAGCTGACAGAAGCAGGGTTTTCCCCCACAAGAATAGTTATGAGCCCGGGAACAACACCATGTTTTTCCTTCATTTCTGCAACTTCCTGCCTGAGCTCCTCCCTGATTTGCTGAGCCACCTCTTTACCACTTATAATCTTGGCTGTCATTTATATCCTCCTATATGTAATAAGTTTAACGACTTCGTAAAATACGTTGCGCTACCGTCCCCGGCCATTCCCCAAATGATCCGGGTTTCTTTTGAATATAGAGAACCCTGTATCTGGAACTTTTTACTTTGTCGCCTGTTTCCTGACTTTTTACAACTGCATCAGGGTTGACGCATAAATTTTGCGGTTTGAATTTTACTGTTTTCCTTCCTGAAAAATCTTGATGGCTATCGGGTTAATGGCTGTAACAACCGGTGAATCATCTGGCATGCTGATCAGCGGTTTTCTCTCGATATCATACTGTGGCACTGTCTTGTCTTCAGGCATAAAGCCTAAAAGGGGAAGCCCTGTTTTATCCACCTCTTCCAAAAAGCGGGGCGATACAGATTCCGGTGCGCAGTTAATAATAAGACAGTGGGCCTTAACATTAAGCTTCATTTCATCTGAAAGCTTTTTAATCCGTACTGACGCCCGAAGACCATTCAGGGAGTAATCGGAAACAATTACCAGAAAATCTATGTCCTGGGCAGTGCGACGGCTCAGGTGCTCCAGCCCCGCCTCATTATCTATTATAACATAAGGATAATTTTTACCAAGAATCTCCAGGTGTTTTCTCAAAACATTATTTATATAACAGTAACATCCAGCGCCTTCCGGACGGCCCATAACCATCAGATCAATATCTTTTGCCTCAACCAGAACCTGGCTCAGTTTAAGCTCCAGATAGGCTTCTTTAGGCATGCCTGCCGGCACCTGTCCTCTGTTAACAAAAAAATCTTCTCTGGTCCTGCCTATTGTTCCAACTGTTTTTTCACCCGTCATTCCCAGGGCTTCAGGAAGATTGGAATCAGGGTCCGCATCTACAGCCAGTATGGGGGTTTGGCTGTTTTGCTGCAGGTATCGAATTAAAAGACCTGCAACTGTTGTCTTCCCTGTACCGCCTTTTCCTGCAACAGCTACGATGGTACTCATTTTTTCAACACACATCTGCTTAACATTTTTTTCCTTTTTCAGCAATTCTCTTAATTACTTCAGGAAACAGGGATGCATCAGTATGAGGAAGAAAAATACCAGCCACATACTTGTCCATAAAAGAATGATCCTCACTCAATTCAATATTGGTCATCTTCTTTGCAATTCGTTCCCCGTCGTCCAGAAGTTAATTGGAAAGACAGATCAGCTTGGCTCCAAGCAGGGACCCGTTACCAATGAAAAAATATTTTTCCTTCGGGATTTCCGGCAAAAGCCCTATGGTAACAGCCTCATCAAGATCTATGAAATCGCCAAAAGCTCCTGCAATTATTACCTGATCAAGATCTTTAAATGTAAGGCCAACCTTGTCAAGAAGGCACTGGTAACCTGCAAACATGGCTGCCTTTGCACGTATCAGGTTATCCATATCCGGCTCTGTTATAACCACATCCTCCCGCGCCCCTGTCTCCTCCTTATATACAAGCACATATTCGACACCATCCTGAGTCTGCCTGATTCGTTTCGTAGAACATCCCTGGTTGAACTTTCCGTTTTGATCTATCACGCCTGTTTTAAGAAATTCAGCAAGTATATTAATCGCACCCGAACCGCAGATGCCTTTGGCCTTGACCTTACCGATAGTCATAACCATTGGCTCAAGTGTATCATGATTAATACTGAACCTCTCAATAGCACCGGCTGTAGCCCTCATTCCGCACTTAAGGCCTCCTCCCTCAAAAGCCGGTCCGGCAGAACATGAAGCAGTCATCAGCCATTCGGAATTGCCCACCACGATTTCGCCGTTGGTGCCTATGTCAATATAAAGGGTTAATTCCTTTCTCTGGTACATTCCGGAGCTCAGAACCCCTGAGACTATATCACCGCCAACATAACTTGCAACAGATGGAAATGTGTAAATATATACATAGTCAGCAACATCCAGCCCGATTCTTGTGGCCCTCACAGGGGGAGCAAAATTGCAGACAGGAGTATACGGGGCCTCTCTGATGTATTTCGGGTCAAGACCGACAAGCAGGTGTGTCATTACCGTATTTCCTGCAGCAGTAATGTGAGATATATGGTTCCTTTCCACACCTGTTTTTTGAATAAGATCATTAATTATTTTATTCAGGCCCCCGACAACCGTTTCCTGAAGCTTTTTAAGCCCGTCATTCTTCTGGGAATAAACGATTCGGGAAATAACATCATCTCCGAAACTTATCTGCGGGTTATACTCCGAGGCCTCTGCCAGTGACTGCCTGCTGTTAAGGTCCAGAAGCTGGCCCCACAGCGATGTTGTACCAATGTCCATAACAATCGAATAATGCCTGTCAGTTGTCTCTCCGGGTTCAACATTAATCATTTTGGGAAGCCGTGATCCGCGCAACTGGTGCTCACCTAACTGCGATTCCATTCTGGTCTGCACTATTGTCACTGTGACTTTCCATTCTGCTTCCCTTAAGATTCTGGAAAGCCTTTTAAGAAGAAGAAAATCAGTTGAAACATTGTCAAGGTTGTGCTGTTGTTTGAGCGCTCTGAGGAGCCTTGAAAGGTCACTTGTGTTGTCACTCAGTGTAGGGGGATCAATTGCAACAGTAAATTTTTTCAGTGCCGGGTTGTACCACGCACCACTGACCAGCTTCTCAATCTCCTGAGAAACTATATGCCTGCCGTCATGCTTAACATCCTTTGCTCCCTTTACTGCTGTTGTATCAAGCTGAGATTCCTCCGGTACAAAAATCTCAGCATCACCCCTGACAACTGTCTGGCATGCAAGCCGGTATCCCTTTTTATAGTCTTCCGGAGGGATCTTGCTGCAGTCTTTACATTCCACATCGCCGGAAGTAATAATTACACGGCATTTCCCGCATGCCCCTTCACCACCGCAGGCAGCATTAATATGCACTCCCGCATCCATGGCCGCGTCAATAAGGGTAGTGCCCTTAGCAGCAGTAATTTTTTTATCTGCGGGTAAAAAGTGTACTGTAACCTTGTCCATTATATTTTTCCGGTTTTCACTCACCTTGTTCCCTCGTCCCCTCAGAGGGACAGGGTTCTCGGCTGCCCCGCACATCAATGCAGGGGTAGGGGATAAACGAAACACCTGTAGAAGTTAAACTTTTTTAAAACAGGCCGGATACTTTTCCTGTCTTTACATCAACATCTACTCTTCTGAGCGCTGGATTTGACCCGGTTCCAGGCATCAGGCTTATTGTTCCTGCACAGGGACATAAAAATTTTGCGCCGGAGTATATAAGAATATCCCGTATGGGGAGCGTCCATCCTGCTGGCACACCTTTAAGGGTTGGATCATGGGTAAGGCTCAGGTGGGTCTTAACCATCATGGTTGCAAAGTCTGCGTACTGCGGGTCTTTTTCAAGCATCTTTGCCTTGTTTTCAGCATCAGCTGACCACGAAACACCGTCTGCTCCGTAAACTTCCCTGGCAATTATATCCACTCTGTCCCGCAGCTTCATCTCAAGGGGATAGAGGAATTTAAATTCATTTTCCTCTTCACAAGCCTCTATTACAGCATCAGCTAACTCAAGAGCCCCGTCACCTCCATCTGCCCAGTGGGTTGACTTTGCACAGCGCGCTCCGGCTGCTTCTGCTGCTTTTCTTACCATCTCGATCTCAGCGTCTGTATCTGTCTGAAAAGAGTTGATGCATACAACAGGGTTAATACCTGATTTGCGGATAGTGTTAATGTGGTGGATCATGTTTACCAGACCTTTTTCAAGAAGACCCAGGTTTTCTTTTGTATACTCTTCGGGCAGGGCAATTCCCGGTACAACCCTTGGCCCGCCACCGTGCATTTCAAGCGCCCGAATAGTGGTTGTCAGAACCGAGACATGTGGTTTTAAGCCACTGAAACGGCTTTTGACGTTCCAGAATTTTTCAAAGCCTATGTCTGCAGCAAAACCACTCTCGGTCACATGATAGTCAAACATCTTCAGGCCGATCCTGTCGGCAATGATTGAAGACTGGCCCACTGCAATATTGGCAAAAGGGCCGGCATGAACCATGCAGGGCTGATACTCGGCCGTACACATAAGGGTTGGATTAATAGTGTTTCTCATCCATGCTGTCATGGCACCACCCACCTCCAGATCTCCTGTCGTGACTGGTTTGCCGCTTTTGTCAAAAGCCACTGTAATATTATCAAGGCGCTGTCTCAAATCCGCAAGATCTTTAATAATGGAAAGAATAGCCATGCATTCAGAGCCAACAGTAATTCCAAATTTGGACTGCATTGTGTATCCGTCATAACGTCCGCCAATTCCTATTATAATATTTCGAAGGCTCTGTGCGCAAAAATCAAGCACCCATCCCATTTCAACCCGTGTTGGATCAACATCAAGCCGACGCATGCCCGTGAGCCTCTGCAGCTGTTCATCATTATAGTTCCTCTCGTGCTGCATCCTCGCGGTCAGTGCCACCATGGCAAGGTTGTGTGCATTTGCAATGTCGTTTATGTCCCCGGTGAGGCCAAGGGAAAATTCTGTCATGGGGATGAGAAGAGCATTTCCGCCTCCTGCAGCAGTACCTTTAACATTCATGGTTGGCCCGCCCGATGGCTGGCGAAGACATCCGCCCACATTCCTGCCCCGTTTACCAAGACCCTCCATAAGGCCTACAGAGGTTGTGCTTTTACCCTCTCCAAGGGGCGTTGGAGTAATTGCTGTTACCTCAACATATTTGCCGTCCGGCCTGTCCTTAAGGCGTTCTATTATCTTCAGAAAATCAAGTTTGGCAAGCCTTCCCACGGGCATGAATTCGTCCTTTTCAAGAGACAGTTTTTCGCGCCATTCTTCATGTGTGGGCATATTCTCTTCAGCTGCCTCAGAAATCTGCCAATCCTGCATTTTTGTTGCATCATAAGCCATAATCAATCCCCTTTCAAAATTAAATTATAAAATTCTTACTGTCTTACTCAAGTTGCCGGTTAGGTGTCTATAATAAATATAAATTGCATTTACAGTAAAATTAAATTTTTTATATCTACTACACAACATGCTTTTTGTCAACCTGTTTTTAAAGGGTTTTTAAGGTCTTTTGCGATGTTGAAGCTCTGTTGCACATTAACAAGATATAGGCTTTTACGTATATAAAACCACAACATATACCTCTTATAATTTTTACTGTTTTTGGGTCTGAAAATGCTTTCTTCGCTGGTTTTTATATGGCCGGGCAAAACAATGTATCAGGGAATTGAAACAAATACTTGTGCCTGTCCTGATATCACAGCATGGCGAAAGTTATTACAGAAAAAAGATTGACAGCTTCATCAAGACTGGTATTTATTTCACTTTCCCCTGAAACAATCTTTCTTGAGGTTCAGTAAAAAAAGTATTATATGTTAAAAAACAGTCTCATATTTATATACTGAGGAAGTCATGTCTGAACATGTCAAGCAAAACAAATTATTTGACCCTGAAGTAACTGATCAGGCCAGAATGTATCATGCCATAGCAGAAATGGGGGAGGTTGGGGTTCTGGTTCTGAATGATGAGAACAGGGTTGAGTTTGCCAACAGAATGGTCTCCACGATTACAGGATTTAAAACAGAGGAACTGACAGGACAAAACTTCACGGATTTTCTTGATAAAAAAAACAGAAGCATTTTTCAATCCTTAAAGAGCCAGAGCATCGGGGGCATAACAACCTTTGATAAGAGAACAGAAAAAAAAATATCCAGGGAAATTAAAATCAACACAGCTTTTTCTGCAACTGTTATTACAGAGATCTGCCTTTCCATCTATTCCATGCTCAAATCAGGGAAAAGAAAATATATTGTATATATCCGGGACATATCTGTTCAGAAAAAACTGACAGAAGAACTGCGCGAATCAGAAAAAAAACATCGGAACCTTTTCGAGCGGATAGATCAGGGGATATGTGTCACAACAAAGGAAGGCAGGTTTCTTGACAGCAACCCGGCTCTGCTGAAAATGCTGGGTTACGAAAGCAAGGAGGAATTCCTGAAAATTGACATTAATAAGGATCTGTATGTGAACCCTGAAGACAGAAGAGTGTTTCAGGAACTGATCGAAAGGGATGGTTTTGTAAAAAACTATGAAGTTGTATATAAAAAAAAGAACGGTGGGGAAATACCTGTTTTAATGACCTCTCATGTCAGAAAAAATGAGGGGGGAGAGGTGATCGGTTACCAGGGACTTGTTATGGATATTTCCGAGAGAATTCGGATGGAGCAGGAGCTTCGTGAAAAACACGGCTTTCTTTCAAATCTTCTTGAAAGCTCCCCTGACTGTATAGTGGTGGCGGATATGCAGGGAAATATTATTTTTTTCAACAGGGCTGCTGAGAAACTGACCGGATACAGGGAGAAAGAGGTTGTAGGTAATTTTCATATCACAAAACTTTACCCCCTGGAAATTGCCAGAGACATTCTTCGGAAATTAAGAAGTGAGGATTTCGGAGGTTATGGAAAAGCAGAAAAATTAATGCATACTATCTACGGAAAAAACAGCGAGGAAATTCCTGTCAGCCTGTCTGCTTCAATTGTGTATGAAGGGGAAAAGGAACTTGCCACTCTGGGAGTATTTACCGACCTCAGAGAAAAGATCAAAACCGAAAGAGAGTTGAAGGAGGCTCAGGTCCGTCTTCTTCAGTCGGAAAAGATGGCATCTCTTGGAAGCCTGGCAGCAGGTGTAGCACATGAGATCAACAATCCCCTGGGGGGAATAATTATTTTTGCCAGTCTCCTTATGGAGGATTTTGAGGCAGACAATGATCCCCGTCTTGAGGACTTGAAAAAAATTGTTCAGGAAGCTACCAGATGCAAGGAAATAGTAAAAAATCTTCTGGAATTCGGCCGTCAAACAGAATCCAGATTCGAGCCGGTAGATATCAACAAAGCCGTAATTGATGTACTGTTTTTCCTGGAAAATCAGGTTCTTTTTCATGACATTCGTATTATTAAACACCTGGACTTTTCTCTTCCTTTATGCCAGGGAGATCCAAATCAGATAAAGCAGATATTTATGAATATGATGGTAAATGCTGCTGAAGCAATGTCTGAAAATGGGGGAGACCTGACCATCACAACAGGCATTATTCCTGATGCTTCATCTTTTTTTGTTTCATTTCAGGATACAGGCACAGGTATTGCGCCTGAAATTCAATCGAAAATATTTGACCCTTTTTTTACTACAAAGGAGGTTGGCAAAGGAACTGGCCTTGGCCTGAGCACTTCTTATGGAATCATCCAGAGCCACCATGGAAACATAGTGGTGGACAGTGCTGTTGGGAAAGGAACAACATTTACCATTACTCTGCCTGCTTCTCATCAGGAAAGCCATGAAACAGGAGCCTGAAAACAATGTGCTTGTTGTTGATGATGAAAAGATCATGCAGGACAGCTGTTCACGGATTTTACTGAAAGAAGGCTTTAAGGTCTGTACTGCCGGGTGCGGGAGGGAAGCCATTGAAAAATTTAACTGCAACCCTTTTGATCTTGTTCTGCTTGATTTGAAAATGCCGGGTATGGGAGGAATTGAGACCCTGCAACGGCTCAGGGAGATGGACCCTGGAATAACTATCCTGATCATGACAGGCTATCCTTCCATAGAAACAGCGGTTAAGGCTATAAAATTGGGAGCCTGTGACTATATTACCAAACCGTTTACTCCTGATACGCTTCGAAGCGCGGTTAACATGGCCCTGGAAAGAAAATCCCGTGTTGCCGGAAACCACGGGCTGCGCCGGCAGTTAAAGGCAAAAAAAGAGTCTGATATCATTATCGGAAAGAGTGAGGCCATGCGCAATATTTATGAACTGGTGCGCAGGACAGCCCCCACAGACAGTACTGTCTTAATAACAGGGG
This sequence comes from Deltaproteobacteria bacterium, assembly GCA_024276465.1. GTDB lineage: Bacteria > Desulfobacterota > WTBG01 > CAIYCZ01 > CAIRTM01 > JAJRXD01. The sequence continues at coordinate 5,041 of JAJRXD010000025.1, read as the reverse complement.
AAAGCGGAACAGGAAAAGAGCTCATAGCAAAGGCAATTCATAATTACAGCCTCAGGAAAGACAGGGAATTTGTTACTGTGGATTGCTCCTCACTTGTGGAAACATTACTTGAGAGTGAACTTTTCGGCCATGTCAAAGGCTCTTTCACAGGTGCCATCCATGCAAAATACGGCAGTTTTGAGCTGGCAAATGGCGGAACCTTTTTTTTCGATGAAATCGGGAATTTGAGCCTTGATATCCAGGCAAAACTGCTGAGAGTCATACAGGAAAAAGAGATAAAACCTGTTGGCAGTGAAAAAACAGTAAAAGTTGATGTGCGTATTATTGCAGCTGCAAACCATGACATCAAAAGGGCCACTGCTAAAAAAACTTTCAGGGAAGATCTGTACTATCGCCTGAATGTTGTTCCCATACACATTCCCCCGCTCAGGGAGAGAAAAGAAGATATTCCCCTGCTTGTAAATCACTTTCTGAAAAAATATAACAAAAAAAGACCTGTGCCAGTCACAGCGGTTTTGCCTGAGACAATGAAACACCTGATGGCGTGTGACTGGCCTGGAAATGTCAGGGAACTGGAAAATGCCATTGAACGGGCATTGATACTGGAGGATGGGAGCACCCTGCAGGCCAGGTCCTTTCCCTGGCTCGTCAATCAGAAACAGGCTGAACAAATTTACAGCAGGCATAATCATAAATTATGCTGCCTTGAAGATATGGAGAAACACCATATAAAATTAATATTACGCGAAACAGGGGGCCACAGGGGCCAGGCTGCAAATCTGTTGGGGATAGACAGAAAAACTTTGTATAAGAAAATAAAAAAATATGAACTGGATAAAAAATAAAAAAACTTTGTACACAACATTTCTACTCTCAGCGCTGCTGGCCCTGTCAGTTTTTTTACCGGCCTGCCAGGGCAGGAACCAGAAGGTTGTCCTGCAAGAAGGCGATTTTGCTCCTCTTTTCTCACTTAAGGATCTGGATGGTAAAAGATGGAGCCTTAAGCATTTAAAAGGCCGTGTGGTTCTTCTTAACTTCTGGGCTCCATGGTGCCCTCCCTGCAGGGCAGAGATGCCCTCTTTGCAGCAGCTTTCCAACAGGATGAAAAACAACCCTGATTTTGTCATTTTAACCATCCTCTACAGACAGGGGGTTCAGGATGCGATCCGGTTTTTGAAAAACAACAACCTGTCTCTCACTGTGCTTTTAGATGAGAGCATGGGTGTGTCTAAACGCTATGGAGTAACAGGGGTTCCTGAGACCTATGTGATAGATAAAAGAGGTGTACTGCGGAGAAAAATTATCGGGCCCATGCGTTTTGATACGCCTGAAGCCCTTCAGTTCTTTAACACCCTTGCCAGGGAGCAGCTTTAACCCAAATTATAATTTAATAATTAGTAGCCTGAAAAGTCCTTTTATTGTCATTTCGACCAACGGGAGAAATCTTGTTAATATAAAATGTCCCTAATTTCTCGCATTCTTCCACTATTCTTTCACATTTGTCCTAAAAATTAGTTGACATCTTGCTACTTTTCGACTAATTTTTGATCGTAAAATGAAACATTTGCGACCAAAATAACATTACAAACAACAAAGCCGGGGGATCAACATGATTGAACTGGAAATCGAACGTAAACTCTGCGATTTCAGGGATATAGGGCTGCCGGAATACTTTCCCAGAAATGGGAGTATTCATTGTGTTGACAACATGATATCAACCATTATTGGAGCGCGACGGACTGGTAAGAGCTTCAGAATAATGCAGGAAGCTTCTGAACAGATTAATCAGAAAAAGATTCAATCAATTAACCATATTTGCTGGCTCGATTTTGACAATCCGATCTTATCCAGCATAAATGCAAACGAACTTTCTTTAATCCAAAGTACGTTTTTCAAACTCACCCCTAATATTAACCTTAAAACACCTTTGCTTTTTCTCCTGGATGAAATTCACAAAGTAAAGGGCTGGGAAGAATACGTTATTGACCTGTCCAGAAATCCCAATTGGAAAGTGGTGGTCTCCGGGTCTTCTTCAAAAATGTTGAGCCATGATATTGCCACAGAACTCAGGGGAAAAGCTATATCAACTGATTTATTCCCGTTAAGTTTTGCTGAATTCTTAACATTCAAAAAAGCTGGGCGTAGTCTATCCACAAGAGGGCAGGCTGAAACAAGACGGCTTTTTGATGAATATTTAGCATGGGGAGCTTATCCGGCAATAGCCAACATGGATGAATACCTGCGGGAACCTGTTTTGCGCGAATATTTCGACACCATGATTCTCAAAGATATCATCCAGCGATACAATGTCAGCAAACCCCGGCAATGTATCCAGCTCTGTCGGTATTTACTCTCAAATATCAGCAAGCCGTACACCCTGCAAAGCGCTTACCGATACTTGAAGCAAGCAGGCTACACTACCAGCAAAGATGCCATTCGGAATTACATTGAGTGGGCCAAAGATTCATGGCTGCTGTTCAGCGTACCTGTTTTTTCAGACTCACTAAGAGAGCAGGAAAGAAATTATAAAAAGATATATGCAATCGACTGGGCTCTGGCTAACAAAAACAGTCGGGTCTGGGATGGGGGTCAGTCACGGGCGCTGGAAAATATGGTTTTCCTTCATCTGCGCCGAAACTGGCACAGAGTGCATTATTACCTCACCAGCAGGAAACGACAGGAAGTGGACTTTATTGTCGTTGACAACCGCGGCAAACCGATCATGGCAGTGCAGGTATGCCTGAATATTTCAGAGAAAGAAACCATACAGCGGGAGCTTGAAAGCCTGGCAACCACTGCAAATTATTTTGAAACAGAAATCAATTTAATAATAACCTATAATCAGGAGAAAAATTTTTCCATGGATGGCATAAACATTAAATCCGTCCCTGCCTGGAAATGGCTGCTGGAATAAAGCAGGTGAGCATGCTTCGGCGTTCATAAGGATCATAAGGATCTATGAAGAAATACCGCCGGTTTGTTGAATCTATGGTTGGGAAAGAAGCTGAAAGTCCTTTGCAGAACATATTTGCATCAACAATACTGGGCAGTGTTGAATTTATAAACAGGATACGAGCGACATATGTAGACAGAACAGTAGCCGACCGTAATTTACCTGATGCAAAGCAATTTCATGAAAAGCCTGATATTGGAGAAATAATTAAACATGTAGAAAAAGAGATGCCGGAAGATTTGGCATTGTCAAAACGCGTGCAGCTTTATATATGCCACAGATACAGCGGACAAAAGCTAAAGGATATCGGCAGACACTTCGGTATTGGTGAATCCGGTGTGTCACAGGCAAGCCGCCGTGTTGCTATTGCAATACAAATTGATAAGGATATAAAATTAAAAAAAAGGATCGATACAATTATTTCTTATCTCAATCTGTCAAAAGTGTAGCCCTGACCCCGGTATTTCACAAGATGACCAAAGAAAAGCTGATAAAAGTATTGCAGAACCTTTTGAATACTGAAGATAATCTGGATTTTCTTTTGGAATTGAAAGGTGAAAATTTGGAGACGCTTGTTGCGGTTGTCAGGGAGAAAGTTGATGGGTGATTGAAATGTCGGCTATAAAAATACCATCAGATCGACTCAGTCCTGAAACTTTGCAGAGTTTAATTGAAGAATTTATTTCAAGGTCTGGGACTGATTATGGGGATAAAGAAGTGCCAATTGATACAAAAATTAGGCAGGTGAAGTTTCAGCTTGAAGCGGGAATTGCTGTTCTTGTTTATGATGAGGAAACTGAAACTTGTAATATATTTAATGTGGACGATCCGGTGGTGAGGGGTTTGTTGAAATGGCGGGAGATATAACCGGCAACCTGTAAATCAACTCTATTAAAACGGTAAAAATAGTAAAATACTATAAAATATCACTACTGTCCAAAATAATCTGAATTTGCCTTTTTGGACAAGCTAAGTGTTTGATTTCTCTTTACAGCTGTGTTTTCTGAAATCCAGGTTGTCAGTTAACTTTATATGCTGTCCAACATAAAAAAGCAGTAATAAATATAAGTTCCAACCGGAAAAGGTCTTCAAAAACCCTCTATTAAGGCTTTTGGAATGTTTTACTGTGTTGTTACAATAAATCTCAGCAACCCAAAAGGAATTATGCTGTCCAAGTAAAACCCGATTTTGGACAAGAGTGATAATATCTTGACTTTTGTCAGAACGTAGGATATTATTTCTGAACCGTCAACAAAGGCAGGATTTACAGTTGAAAGATACAGGAAACAGATATGTAATAAATATTAAAACCTGATTCTATTCAGGTTAGAGGGTATGAGATGTCGAGGAAAACAAGGGACAGCTCAGTTAACAAATTCAGTTATTGAATAAACCGCCTAAAGGTTGAATTTTACCTAAAGGCGGTTTTTTATTGGTGTAATATATATAAGTCATTTGAAAGATTCTATGTTTTTTTGTAATACACAACACTTTGGCAAAATATGAGCAATAAAGAAGAATTAATTCGATATTCGTAATAGTTTTTCAGCTGGTTATATTAACAATAAAATAACTTTTTGGTCTAATTTATATTTATAACTTGAGTGATATTATTTTATAAAGGAAAACGTCATGAAAAAATGTATTATTAATAATTTATTTAGATATAAACAGCATCTACCAAATTATGTTTTTGGTTATTGTATTTTTGCTTTTACCTTGCTTGCATTGTTCTTGCTTGTTCCTTATGACGCATATGCCAGTGTATCAGCTGAAGTTACAATTACTTCAATAAGTCCCAGTCCTGTTACAGCAGGCAATCGGATCACTATAAATTACAAGGTATCAAACACAGGGAATGAGTCCCACAGTTTTGGGGTAGGTTGTGAAATACGATATGGGTCGAGTGTAAAGAAAGACCTTGGGGGTCAGACAACTTCAAGCATATCGGCAAGGTCTAATCGTTCTGGCAGTTTTTCCTATACTATTCCATCCAGTTGGAGTGCCGGGACATACACTGCGCGTGTGGCAGTCTGGACAGGCACCCCTGGGTCAAGCACCCATCTGGACTATTACGACAGGAGTTTT
>JAJRXD010000024.1 GCA_024276465.1 Deltaproteobacteria bacterium | reverse complement strand
TCTCAAAGGGCTGTCATCAGGGATATCATCCAGCAGCAGGTCAGGATATCCCACTATGGCACCAAGGGTGTTGTTGAGATCATGGGCAACACCTCCGGCAAGGGTTCCAAGGGCCTCCATTTTCTGGGCCCGCTGCAGCTGAGCCTCTAACTTCTTCCTTTCAGAAACATCTCTTATAATGGAAACTCCTGCGATAACATCTCCTTTTTCATTTTTAACAAACGATGTGTTACATTCCACATCAATGCAGTCCTTATCTTTGCTTATAAATTTAGCATCATATGATGTATAACCTTTATCCAATAGTTCTGGCATCTTTTCAAGAATCTGTTCCCGAATCTTTTTGTCATCCACTACAAGAGTAGAAGAATGTTTTCCAATCAGCTCATCTCTGTTGAAACTGGTCATTCGTTCCATGGCTTTGTTAACAGATATTATTTCACCTTTATCATCTGAAATGACTAACCCGTCTCTGCTGCTTTCTATAACGTTTTCTAAAAACTCTTTTGTCTCTTTCAGCTTTGCCTCTGCCTGCTTACGTTCAGTAATGTCTACAGCCATGCTGATAACTAACCGTCGACCATCTTGAAGACTGCCCAGGGGGGCGGAACTGAAAGCCCAGATTCTTTTTTCTCCTTTTGCTGTCGTAACAGTATATTCACCCTCATCGACTCTTTTGCTCAGGGCATACAGTTTATCCATATTTTTTTTCACCACATCTTTTCTCTGCCCGTATGCTTTTTCTGTCCATGCGGAAACAGTGGAGATATCGCTTTGGGAATAGCCGGTTAGCTCAGTCCAGACTTTGCTTGTTTGCAAGACCTCACCATCTTCTGCATGAATCATTATTGGATTAGGAGCATAGATAATAGCATGGCGAAAATGTTTTTCACTTTCTGTCAGCCTCTTCTCGGCTTGCCTGAGGGCGCTAACCATCTGATTGAAGGATTGTGCTAACATGCTGATTTCATCATTTGTTTCAACCTCTGCCTTTACCGTCAAATCACCAGCGGCAATTAAGTTTGTTGCTTTAGTCAGTTTTTTAATCGGTCTGGAAATTGTCCTGGAAACTAAAAAAGATATTACTACCACTCCAAGCATTGTTGCGAAACCAATTAACAGAAACAGATTGAAAAGTTTGGCAACAGGCAGAAAGGCTTCTTCAGTGTCTATTTTTACAACCATGCCGAATCTCATTTGAGGCAAATATCTCCATACTGCCAGTACTTCCTTATTGCGATAATCAGTATATATTCCCATGCCTTTAGCCCCTTTAACGGCATTTTGGATCGGCAATGATTTTTGAGAGCCAATTGTTACATTTCTTTTAAAAGCTGCGTCCGGATCATGCCTGATGGGGGTTATAAACAAAGCCTTATCTCCTTTATTGAAAGCTATAACCGTTTCACCTGTTTTGCCTAAACCAATATAATCACTTGCAAGTTGATAGATTTCTTCAGGTTGTACCTGAACCGCAAAGACACCAATCAGGCGTTTTTCTTTAAGTATTGGTGCTGAAATAAAAGCAGCAGGCTGTTTAGAAGGGTTGTAAAAGTCAAAATCAGAAATATCTAATTCTAATAATGTTTTTGCCCTGTCAAATGATTTTGCCAGCTCCGAGTTTTTGTAAATACCTGTTTTCAGATTTGTGCTGAAGTCTTTTTCTTGTGCGACAGTAAATATAATGTTGCCGGCCAGGGTAATAAGAAAAAGGTCATAGAAGCCTGAGGAGTTATTTATTTTTTTTAATGTGGGCATATATCGTTTGCTGACTTTTATATATTCAGTCGAATCCATGCCGTAATTATTTACCGCATATTCAAGTTCCGCAATGGCATTAACAATACAGGAGGTTTGAGCCAAAACCGCAGTATGTTGCAACCTTTGCACTACATGGGATTCAATAAACCTGGCTTTATTTATGGCGATTGTCGCCAGATTATTTGTCACTTCTTTCCTCAGTGTCATTGCAGCATTGTTGTAGCTGATATAAACGAAGAAGCTCAGGGGCACCAATGCTGTCAACAAAAACCAGAATAAAAATTTTACAGACATGTTTGGTTTAAATAAAATATTTTGTTTAGCCATATATAATTTGTCTTTGTGGAAAACAAAAAATGCTGCTGTTTTTTATTTCCCCGGATTTTCCCATTTCCTGCCCCAATCAGTGTAAAGTTTCTGTAATAGTACGTTCCATTCAGATTTTGATCTGATGATAGGATAAGGGACAGGACGGATTGGCTTTTCTGAGTTCCACACGATGTCGAACTGACCGTCTTCTTTAATTTTCCCAATCCTTACGGTTTTCCAGGTATGATTATTTTTAAAATCTATCGAAACTAAGCCTTCCGGTGCAAGCAGGCTCTGATCCACCACGGCTTTAAGGACTTCATTGACATCATCAGTGCCTGCCTCTCTTACTGCCTGCGCCCAGAGGTAAACACCGAAATAGCCTGCTTCCATGGGGTCATCAGTTGATCGTTCATTACCAGCTTTCATTTTAAATCTTTCCACAAAGCCCCTGTTTTCCGCGGTGTCTAAGCTCTGAAAATAATTCCAGCTGGCATAGTCCCCCACCATATGTTCTGTACCCAGGGTGCTCAATTCAGACTCGCTTATGCTGAACGACATGGTAGGGATATCGTCAGGTTTAATACCAGCATTGCGAAGTTCCCTGAAAAAGGCCATATTGCTGTCACCATTAATGGTGTTTAAAATAACATCGGGCCTGACTGCTGTGATTTTTTGTACTATTTTATTGACATCACTGCTCCCAAGCAGTATATATTCCTCCCCCAGGACTTCTCCTCCCAAAGCGGTTATGTAATCTTTAATAATAGTGTTTGCCATCCGTGGAAAAACATAATCAGAGCCAACCAGGAAAAACCTCTTTCCCAGATTTTCAATGCTCCAATTTACAGCCGGTATAATCTGTTGGTTTGGTGCTGCTCCGGTATAGATAATGTTTGGTGATTGCTCAATTCCTTCATATTGTACCGGATAAAAAAGTAAATGATTGTGTTTTTCAAATATCGGTTTGACGGTCTTGCGGCTGGCAGAAGTCCAGCACCCGAAAACCACACTGACTTTTTCCCGGGTTATAAGGCGCTCAGCCTCTTTGGCAAAAGTCAGCAAGTCTGATCGTCCATCAACAACTATTGGCTTAATTTTTCTTCCCAGAATGCCTCCTTTCTGATTAATTTCTTCAATGGCCATTAAGGTGGCTTCAACAACAGGTTTTTCACTGATAGCCATTGTCCCTGTAAGAGAGTGGAGAATGCCGACTTTTATTGGGATTTCAGATATGCTTTTACCGCAGCCGTAAAACCAGCATCCGAGAAGAGAATAAACAAGTATGCCAATAGTGGTTATAATCTTTTTGTTCATAGGTAAGGTTCTGGAAGCACTTTTACTGATTGCTTTTTTTCAATGTCTGCATTAAAGTCAGTAAAGAACAGTTGAAAAAAAGAATGTACCCTCGCAAATCAATGTGTCTAACGATACCCTTTAATGTTTTATAACTTATTCGTCAAGTTAATTATTGATGCCAATTTTTTGATACTCCAATTATTTTTTAATATTGATGGTCCGGTAAAAAGTCAAAATCTGATGGCAAAGTAAAAAGCTTTGAATTCAAGGGCGTGCAAATCCTCCAGGACGAAGGATATGTTTTTTTGCAAATAAGGGTTCAGCTGTTATTTTTTGTGTCGTATTTTTTCATTTTGTACCTTAATACCCGTTCGCTGATTCCCAGCAGGTCAGCTGCCCTGGTCTGGATCCATCTGCTTTTTTCAAGTGCAGACAGCAGCATCTCCTTTTCCACTGCTTCCAGTCTCTCGGTGAGTGTCCCCTGGGATGTAGCCTGATGGTGACGGATCTCTTCGGGAAGGTCAGTCGGCTGGATGAGCTGACCTCTGGATAAAGTGACTGTTCGCTGTACCATGTTTTCAAGTTCACGTATATTGCCGGGGAAAGGGTATTTAATAAGACTGTCTAATGCTTCCTTGGAAAATTTTACCTTCTGGTCAGCATAACGTTCAAGGAAAAAATCAACCAGGGCTGTGATATCCTGCCTGCGCTGGCGAAGCGGTGGAATATTTATCTCAAGGACTTTTATACGGAAATACAGATCCTCGCGAAATTTTTTTTCATCACACATTGTTTTCAGAATACGGTTTGTAGCTGAAATCAGGCGCACATCCAGATCCATGTTTGTCTCGCTGCCCACACGACTTATTTTGTTTTCCTGAAGTGATCGCAGGAGCTTTGGCTGAAGAGACACTGGCATCTCGCCAATTTCATCTAAAAACAGGGTGCCCCCGTGAGCCAGTTCAAAGCGCCCGCGACGCATATTTACAGCACCTGTGAAAGCACCTTTTTCGTGCCCAAACAGTTCGCTCTCAAAAAGATTATCTGGTATGGCTGCACAGTTAACCTCTATAAACGGATTGTCCCTTCTTTTACTCAACAGGTGGATCAGCCTTGCAACCAGTTCCTTGCCAGTACCGGTCTCACCCTGTATGAGTACGGAGAACGGACTTTTAGCTATCCTGCGGACTAAGGACAGCACCTCCTTCATAGCCTGGCTTTTTGCCACAATTTTCAAGGGGAGAGGGCTTTCATCAACAGTTTCCTCTACTGCTGCCACATCTTCATCCATGGCTATCTGCTGTTCAACACAATGTATCTTCTCCAGAAGAGTTGGCAGATCAACGGGTTTCTCAAGATATTCGTCTGCCCCAAGTTTCATCACACTAACTGCAGTGTTAACATCGCTGTAAGCAGTGATCATGAAAGCCCTGACCATGGGATTTAAGGCTTTCATTTTTTCAAGAACTTCATCTCCTGTCAGGCCGGGCATTCGTTTGTCTAATATGACAAGATGCACGTACTCACGTTCGAAAAGTTTTAGCGCCTCTTTACCATTTGAAGCTGACAGGATAGTATAGCCCTTGTTTTCAAGAAATCCCCTCAGCATGTCCCTTTGAATCGCTTCATCATCTACGATTAAAATATTCACAGCAAATCCTCTTCAACTGTTATTCCTGTTCTTTTGGGAGATAAACAGTTATTTCCACAGAACCCTTTTCCGGGCATCTGGCCTCTATGCGTCCCTTATGGGCCTGGATGATCCGTCGTGTAATGCTTAAGCCCAATCCCGTTCCATCTGTTTTAGTGGTAAAATAGGGTTCCATTATACGGTCTGCCTGTTCAGGAGGCAGAGTAAATCCACTGTTTCGCAGTCTGAAAAAAACTTCCATGCCTTTCTGACCCAGTTCAAGGGAAAGGGACCCACCGTTGTGCTGTGCCTCGACAGCATTTTTTAAAAGGTTTTCAATTGCCTGTTGCAGAAGATCAGGATCGCCTGAAATGTGTCCATGAAAATCTATGTTTTGTGTAATATGAATATTAAGTTCTTTGCACTGAGGCAGATAAAGGCTTAAAACCTTTTGCAACAACAGATCAAAACGCAGGGAGTGTTGTTTGGGAGACTGGGGACGTGCATAATTTAAAAGACCGCTTACAATGTCGTTTGTGCGGCGTACAGCATCAAGCATAAGCCCAACAAGATGTTTGTGGTCTGGTCCGATCTCCTGTCCTTCTATCTGCAGTCTTTGGAGTCCCATTTTTATTGCATTAAGAGGATTTCTTATCTCATGAGCAATGGATGCTGCTGCTCTTCCAAGTGTGGCATCTTCCCGCTGCCTTGAAATCTGTCTTTCGTAGTTCCTGACCTGTGACAGGTATGATGACTGCAGCCGGTATAGAATAAAGGTGAGAAGTGTCCCTAAAAGGGCAAGTGCAGTGCTGAATATAAAAAAATCACGCCAGAGACGATGCAATGATAATTCCAAATATGTTGTACACATTCCTACTGTTATCTCGGTTTTGTTAATGAACAGATGAACCTCAGCGACCTGTGAGCCATTGTTTTTGAGCATAATAATTTCAGGCTCTGCCGCAGATCCGGTTTCTTCCCGGGGGTGGTGCTCCATGCTTGCATAGCAAATTCCAGGAAGTTCAGACAGGGTTTCCGTCAAACGTGATAGGCCTAACTGCTGCTGCATAGACTCGATGTTTGTGGCATTCAAGCCTATCAAAACACACCCCTCTCCTGCCTGTCGAGGAGATGAGAACAGGTAGAGATGTTTTCCCGGCAGGTGTTTCAGGTGTGCTTTGGTGTTACATCCCGAAAAAAAATCTTTAGACCATTCAGGGGGTCCCTCAACAATTCTGCCTTTGTTTGTGTATATCATTATGCCGGCAAGCCCTGCCTCCCCGGCAAATGCAGTAAGCTCTGCCAGGGTAAAAGGTTCTATACTGTCAAGATAATCGATAAAGCGGGCAGTATTGCTTAAAAAACTTTGCAGAATTTCCTCTGTTACCCCCTGGGAAAAGACAGACCCCTTGATATTCAGCTGAACCACTCCTGCAACAAGTTGTGCCTGTTCATTGACATGGTCCAGAAAATCTTTTTTTGCTTTGTGAATCTGCCAGAGAAAATAGGTAATTATAACCAGGAAAAGTAACAAAAAAACAAAAAGATTATTTGCCCATAGCGGAAATCGTTTATTGTCCACTTTGCCCTTTAGCCCCCCTCTCATTTTACCTGTTTCCCTCATTCTTATTTATCTACACATTCCCCTGCACTGACCGCATCCTCTGCCAAGCCTTCTCCTGACTCCTGTTGGGTCAAGGGGAAAAATTTTGTTAGCTGTGAACCTGCCGGTCTTCTGGTCATAGTCACCCCAGATTCTGACTAATGCTCCTGGAACAGCTCTGCACGGCAAATGGCTTTGGCTAATAAAAACGGACAGCTGAGGGGTTTGTCCTTTTTTATCATGTTTTTCCGTTGGAGTTGCAAGGGGATTGTTTTTTTTTACTTTTGCAGAAAGGTCTGGTCTGTCGATAAGCGTTAAAATTATCTGTCCCTTTTCCAGGTCAAGTGACACAATACGGCCATCAACTGCATCTTCGGCCCAGCTGTCCTGATAGCAGAAAATCAGGGTTACTGTCAGAATGAGTGGTATAAAACGCATTGTGTTATTCTCCGAGATCAGGCAATTTTTTTACCCTTCCGGCAGGGCTGGGTAAAACAGTACAATCCGCTAAAAGGATTCAAACTGGTTTTAATCATAAAACCTGTTCTGAAACTTGGCAAGTCCTTATACATTCTTTTTTAAACTTTTTTTACTGTTTTCAGTATATTATAAAATCAGTCCTGCCTGGATAATATGAAACGAGGCTTTTTCAGCCGGATATTGCAGCAGACATCTTCTTTGCAATATCCGGCTGAAATTCTTACCAGCAGTATCCCCTGCCATGGTTCCTGGCTGACCATCTGTTGTAGCCACTTCCCATTCTACATCCCTGACCGCAACCATATGCAGGGCCCTGGCCACGAGCTGATATGCCAAAGCCCATACCGCACCACTGCGGCAGGTTCTCTATCTGGTCAGGAGTCAGAATTTTTCTTGCCTTCAGCTGACAGAAAAGAGTTTTTTTATCATATTCTGACTGAAGTTCTGATATCTCTGACTGAAGTTTCGATATTTTTTTTGAATCTGGTTCTGTCTCCATAAGCAGAGCTCTCATCTCAAGCTGTTTCTGATCAATTTCAGCATTTAAAGAAGCAGTTTCTTTCAGGAATGACCGGTACAGGGAATTGTAGCTTTTTTTCTGGTCCTGAGCGAGGTTGTCCAATGGAGGGTAATCCAGGCAGATACTGTCCATTCCTCCTCTGCCGAATCCTCTCCACCACTGTGCCTGTGCTTTAAATCCAATAATCAGAGTGGCAAGTATGATTGTTACGATAAAAATATTTTTTTTCATTTCCCTTTTCCTCCGTTTTTTGTAAATAAATTTCAGGATTTCTGTTCAATGAGCTTTTTGAGATTTAATCACCTCCTTTCCAGAATTTTTTAACAAAACGAATTTGTCTTATAGCAGTATCAAGAACAATGCCAAGACAAATTGAATGAAATAACAATGGGTTATGGCTGGCTGGATTGCTCCAGAGTTCGACAATTGATGAAATGATTCGACAATTTTGGCGAAAGACTAAACTTATAAACAGGATTTTATCAGTTTCTGAAGGTTTTGTGCCTGGCTGGATTCAGGCTGCAGATTAAGAGCCTGCTCACAGTCGTGGAGGGCATTTTCATAATCGCCAAGATTCAGGCGTACCTGGGCCCGGTTGTAAAGGGGGTCAAAAAGGCAGGGATTTAACTCAAGGCATTGATTAAAATTGGTTAATGCCCTGTGGTAATCGTTTAATATCTGGCATGTCAGGCCACGGTAATAAAATGCTTTGTAATTTTCCCTGTTAAGCTCGATGGCTTTTGTGAAGTCTTCCATGGCCCTGTCGTACAGTGGTACAGCAAAGAAAGCCATGCCCCGATGAATATAAATAATTGATTTGATGTGTTCCTGAATGTTAAGATTGAGAATTGAAGAATAAATACTGATTGCCTTTTCAAACTGTCTGCCATTATGTGCATTGAGCGCTTCCATCAGCAGGTCATCAATATTTTTTTGATTTGCTTTAAATGACGAAGCAGGGTCTTTGGTTTTTGAGTGACCCCTGTCTGTGGAGGTATTATCAGGACTTAAGCAGACAGTATTGCCTGTGTTGTCAGTAGCAATATCACACAAAAAAGTTTCCCTGCGCTTTTTCAGCTCACTTTGCAAATGGTTCTGAAAATTTCTGATCTCCTGAAACAGTGTGTCGGAAAGCGTAAGGGTTGCATTCAATGCCGCAAGCTTGCGCTTTAAGGGTTCATCAAAGGGACTGAAATCAGTTTTGTAAACAAGTTCATGTTCAACTTCTGACCATGCATCCTGTAAAATAGTACGAAGCTGTATCTCACAAAAAAGGGATTCCTTAATCTGAAACCTGGACAGTATTGCCGGGGGTGTTTTGATAAGGAAGTGGATTGACTGATAGCCAAACTCCTTAAAAGAATACTGGTTGCCTTTGTGTTGCACCTCAACCACGTGAAATTTTTGTTTAACCAGGGCTTCCGCAGTTTTAAGATCCTCAAGAAACGGACAGACAATACGCAAACCCAGCACATCATAAATAAAAAAGGCTTCCTCACGGTTTTTTAATTTAGACAGCAGCCGCAATATTTTATTATAGTAATTGTCAAAGGTCTTAACCCGGGCTTTTACTGCGGAGTGAGGAACGATCTTGTCCAGCTCATGTTTGATGGTCTCTTGCAGAATGGCAAGTATCTGCTCATAGTGCTGGAGCTGAGCCTGATATTTTTTGTTAAGTGCTTTTCTGTTCGGGATTTTCAACTTTTCTGAAGTCATGCAGAACTTCTTTCCTTGTAATTAGAGGCTGAACGTAAATTCCTGAGTCTATGCTGTAGGAGCGCCTTCAGGCGCGAAAAACAGAACTGATATCGCGCCTGAAGACGCTCCTACAGAAAGTATTCTAATTTTATCCTAAATTCGAGTTTTTGGCCAGAAACTAATTGATTTTAATGTTCATGGATAATATGGACTAATGTTGGGTTTTAATTTGATTTGATCACAGGAGGACTTACTTTTCAGGGTCAACATGAACCGATACAAAAGTTTCATTACCGAATGTTTTTTTCAGGGTCATCTCAACATTATAAGCTATGTCATGCCCTTCAGTGACCCTGAGGTCTCTGTTTACTTCAATATGAACATCTATGGCAATATTGCTCCCAAGCATCCTTGTTTTTAATCCATGTGGATTTTTTACTCCCCGTACCCCTCTTATGGCAGTAAGAATGTTGTTTTCCATCTCTTCATTAAGGGATGTTTCAAGAAGTTCCTGAATGCTTTTGATGGCAATTGTGGTACCTACCTTAATGATCAGGATGCTTACTATTACAGCAGCTACCGGGTCAAGTACGCGCCATTTTTCTCCAAATAATATTGCCCCCCCTATCCCAAACATCACGCCTATGGAGGAAAGACTGTCAGATCTCTGGTGCCAGGCATTGGCAATAACAGCCTGACTGTTAATAGCTTTACCAATCCTGATTGTATAGTGGTACAGGAATTCTTTTGTAAGAATAGAGAACAGAGCAGCGTAGAAAGCAATCCATCCTGGTTTTTCCAGAGGTTCGCCCATGTAAAATGCAATCATTTTTGTTCCGCCCGTCCAGAATATGCCAACGCCCACAAGCAGGAGAACAGCCCCCACAATTGTTGAAGTCAAAGTTTCATATTTTCCATGCCCGTAATTATGGGTTTTGTCAGGAGGTTTCTTAACCATCCTGAATCCAAGAAGGAGGGCAATATCAGTTCCCAGATCAGAGGTAGAGTGGACAGCATCAGCCAACATGGCCTCACTTTTGCCGAAAACTCCGGCAAAAAGCTTGCAAACTGCTAAAACGGTATTGACAGCAAAACCAATCCATGTGACCCGTAATGCCTTAACAATTCTCTGGTTTACTTTTTCTGTTTTCATCTGTTTGTAGTGATATGATGAGAAATCAAGGCAGTGCTTCCCAGCCTTTTGGGCTGGTAAGCACTGCCTTGCACAGCTTTTTTATGCAACAACAGGTGTCATGCATTTTATACGGTTCTCCAGGCTGAATTCACTCAGCTTTCCCTGGCTGAGCCTGTAGGCCTTGTCAACATTAGCAAGCAGTGATAACCGGTGAGTTACAATAATTACTGTTTTGTCCCTGCTTATGCGGTTCAAGGTTTCCTGGATAGCATTTTCATTATAAGAATCAAGATTGGAAGTTGGCTCATCAAAAAGCAGAATAGGTGTATTTTTCAGCAGAACCCGGCTTATTACAATTCGCTGGCGTTCTCCGCCTGAAAGTTTATCCCCTAATTCTCCAATCTGGGTATCATATCCGTTGGGCAAAGTCATTATGAAATCATGAATGTTAGCATTTTTTGCGCTTGTAACGATTTCCTCCATTGATGCCTCTGGTTTTGCAATGGCTATGTTTTCTTTAATTGTAGTATCAAAAAGATGTGAATCTGGTGCAACTATTGAAACTATATCAAAGATTGATTCCATGCGAATTTTTTTTATGTCCTTACCGCCTATTTTAATTTCCCCGTCACTGAACTCCCAGAATCTCAGCAGCAGTTTCAGTACAGTGCTTTTACCGCAACCGCTTTCGCCAATCAGGGCAATACAGCTGCCACTTGGAATGAACAGGTTAAGTTTATCAAGAACCAGCGGCCCATTGGAGTTATACTGGAAAGAAACATTGTCAAAATTAATATCAAAGCGCTCTGGAAGTTCAGGAGAAGCTTCAGGCAAATCAACAACAGCAGGCTCTTCATCAATGATTTTAAAAAGTCTTTCAGCAGAGGCAAAGGATTCCGTCAGATAATGAGACAAAATACTTACAGAAAAAAGAGGAACAAATGCGCTTATGGAGGCTGCTGTAACTGTTATAACGCCCTGCAAATCAAGATATCCTGCAAGGTATCCTTTTACAGCAACGCCAAAGATCAGAACATTTGCAAGCAGAATTACAGTATTAACAAAACCGAATAACCACCCCTGCCGCGAGGCATGTCCTGCTTTTATTCTGTTTAAATTTTCGCCTTTTTTTACAATCTCTTTTTTACGGGCCTGCCCCTGATTAAAAAGAAGAATTGTCTCCAGCCCCTGAAGTGAATCGGTCAGGTATGCATTTGTTTCACCCATTGCAGAACGCAGCTCCTGGCCTGTTTTTCGGACATATTTTTCCCAGAAAAACGGAACAAGGATTCCAAGGACTATCTGAAATGGAAGAACAACGAGCGGCAGAACCCACCACCACGTGCCCATGAATAACAGGACAGCCACTGACACAGCAAATGCTATGGCAAAAGGTGAAATTGTATGGGCAAAAAATACTTCGATAATCTCGATATCTCCGCCTATTCTTGAGATAACATCACCACTGCGTTTATCCAGCAGTTTTGCTGGAACAAGGGGTTCAATCTGTTTGTAAAATTGTGTTCTTAAATGTGCTAACAGGCGGAAAGCTACTTCATGATTTGCAAGCTGTTCAAAGTAAGCGCAGAGAGCTTTCACCAGGCCAAACACAAACAGCAGAACAAATGAAAAGGTGCTGGCAGGGTTGGCATCGGGGATAAGAAATGATGACACAAGATAAGCACCCCAGGTGATTATGGCAATATTTGAGAGATGGTTTAAAATACCAAAAAAAACAGCACACACCATTATTCCTCTAACCGGCCTTACCATTCGGAATAGACGAAAAATTATTTCTATTCTTGACATTTCCTGATTATTATTTTTCATTGTTAACCTCTTATTAAATTTATAAGAATTTACCTGTTTTGTTTCTGTCAGAGATAATGCCTGTCAGGCATAAGCCTGTTCGTACTGGTTTTGAGTTTTTACCAGATTTGCATATACACCGTTAATATTAATAAGATAATCATGGGTTCCGGTTTCTTCCACTTTGCCCTTCCCAAGGGTAATGATTTTATCTGCCTCGCGTACTGTGCGCAGCCGGTGAGCAATAACAAGTGTTGTCTTTGTTTTAGCAATTTCATGAAGTGTAGCCTGTATCTTTTTTTCATTGTCTGAATCAACGTTTGATGTTGGCTCATCGAGAATAAGAATAGGGGCATTTTTCAACAGAGCTCTGGCAATTGAAAACCGCTGTATCTGTCCGCTTGAGAGATTTTTTGCCATTTCAACCAAAGATGCATCAAGTTTCCGGGGGAGTGAATTAACAAAATCGATAATTCCAGCCTGCCGGCATGCTTCATAAAGTTCTTCACTGGTGGCATCAGGGTTTGCAATCAAGAGATTTTCCCGGATGCTTCCATGGAAAAGATATGTTCTCTGGGATACCATGGAGATATTTTTGCGGACCTCCATCGGGTTGATTTCGCTGAGAGGGATTCCTCCAATGGTTATTTTCCCGCTGTTGGGCTCATAAAATCTGTTTATTAAGTTTGCAATGGTTGACTTCCCACATCCGCTTTCCCCAACAAGGGCAGTAATCTGACCTGTTTTAAGTTCAAAGCTGATCTTATTAAGGACAGGGGGTCTGTCATCCTGATATTTAAAAACAACATCTTCAAACCTTATATCGTGGTTGCTGCCAAATTTCAGATGTCCCTGGCTTCTGGCAATGGCATGCCTGTCAGGCTCTGTGTTGAGAAGTTCCAGCAGGGACTTGCAGGCAGAGATCCCCTGCATTGCAATATGAGTATAAGAACCAAGCAGCCGCAATGGTCTGAAAAATTCGTATGCCACTAAAACTATAATAATTGCGCTTCCAATGCTTATTGTCCCTGCCTGCAGTGCTTTCATTGCAAGGATTATCCCTATTGCTGTGCCTGACATGGCCAGGATATCCATGACAAGGTTGGAAGTTAAATTGGAATAGAGGATTTTCATTGTCCTGATTCGGAAGTTCTCGCTTTTTCGGCCTATTTCTTCAGTGCGCTGTTTGATTCGGCCAAATGTTTTTAATGTGGTAATACCCTGCAGTGAATCAAGGTAATAGCTGTGAAGATCTTCATAGCTGTACCAGTGATCTTTGGAAAGGCGCTTAATCCATTCCCGAACCAGCATTATGCTTATTGGAATAAAAATCACAAGAAGCAGGAGTGTGAGGGCAATGGAGCTGTTGATCTGACGCACATAAAAATAGAGGCCAAAAGGGATCAGTAAACTTAAAAAAACCTGGGGAATGACAAGGCCGAATATGCTTTCCAGCTGCTCAACACCCTCCACAGCAGAGGAAGTTATACTGCCGGTCTTTTTTACATCTCTGTACCCTGTCTCAAGGTCAAGGATTTTCGAGTACAGCTTTTCTCTTGCTCCCACTTTTACCTTCGATGATATTTTATGTACAGATTTGTTTGCCGCCCAGGAAAAAATTATCTTTCCAAGCAAAGCAATGGCAATCAAAATCAATGACATATTGATTAAGTTACTGCTTAATCCATTGGAATTAACTGCGTCAACAATAACACATATACGGTCAAAAAATATTATTGTTGCAGCTACAATAAAGATGTTTGCCGCGATTGCACAGGCTATCCATCCCCTGGATGCCTTGCCGAATGAAAACATGGTATATTTAGTATGTTTTTTCGTCATTTTTTTTCCTCATTTTAGATGTTTGTAAAGACTCAACATCCGGTTAGCTTAAGTGTTTCTGAATATGTTGTTGCAATAAGCAGTTCTGTGTTAGAGACGAGCAGGAAATGTCACAGGATGAGTCTTGTTGTAGAGATAATGAAAACATTACCCGGCATGTTTGCATATAAAAGCCCGGTGAGTTTTATGTCAGGCTGGTGTTTGGAGACAATATAGACCTGTGATCCGGACAGCCAGCTATGTCTGTCAGAACGGAACTCATTTGTACAGCTGTTTCTGGAGCTGTTTTGCTGGGTCTTGTTAAGGACGCTATGATCAGCATTGGCATTTGCAATTTCATGCACAAAAGGGCATGCAGTTAAATACAGGAAAGTGACCATTAAAAATATATTGTTAAAAGATCTGTAGTATTTCATGATTTCGTTAATGCTGAAAATACGGTTTAATTGTTTGTTTACAGTTTTACTGTGTTCCTGCTGTCTTTTTTTGCACAACCTGTGCCAAAGCAAAACAGTGGTAGGGTTAATGCTGATTGTGATGTAATATCCTTATGTTAGATCTGCAGCAAGGGACACTGGGTGTTTGCTTTCAGATGGGCTGTTTTTTACAAAGTTTGCATGTTAAGAAAGGCAGGGTGGGGTAGTGTATTGAAAAACAATAAGATTTTCTATTTATACAATTTTTGCATTTTGTGCAAAAATTGTATAAACCTGCAATTATCAGGAGAAATATTTTTTTATCTTATACTGCAGTGACCGCAGGCTTATGCATAACAGATCCGCAGCAGCCTTTCTGTTATGGCCGCTTTTTTCAAGGGCTTTTTTTATCATTCTGGTTTCAACCAGTTCAACTGCTTCTGTAAGAGTAGTTCCTGTAAATTCCTGTTTGTTGTCCACAGGCACTGAGCAGTGTATTTCTGATGGAAGGTGGTCCTGGAGCAATGTATCGCCCTTTGCCAGGACAACACCGCGTTCAATAATTCGCTCAAGTTCACGCACATTCCCTGGCCATGAATAATTTATTAACCTGTCAATAACCTCAGATGAAATGGCATTAATAGCTTTTTTGTGGATTTTGCTGTACATGGATAAAAAATGTTCAGCGAGAAGCGGAATATCTTCTCTGCGATCCCTGAGTGGCGGAATTTCAATGGAGAGTGTTTTAAGCCTGTAGAAAAGATCTTTTCTGAATGACCCCTCCTCAAGCAGTGCCTCTAAATTCTGGTTGGTGGCTGCAATCAGCCTCGCGTTAATCTGAATGGATCTGTTGCTGCCAAGCCTTTCAATCCTGCCATCCTGCAGAAATCTTAGCAGTTTTGGCTGGGTTTTGAGGCTGAGATCACCTATCTCATCAAGAAAAAGAGTGCCTCCGTGGGCCTCTTCCACCTTCCCTATTCTTTTTCTGTCAGCGCCTGTGAATGCTCCTCGTTCATGACCAAACATTTCGTTTTCAAGAAGCTCTTCAGGAAGTGCAGCACAGTTGACAGTAATCATTGGCTTGTTACGCCGCATGCTGTTGTAGTGAACAGCTTTTGCCACAAGCTCTTTGCCTGTTCCGCTTTCCCCAAGAACAAGAATGTTTACGTCTGTTTCGGCAGTGTCCTGTATCTGTTGAAAAATAGTCTGCATTTTTCTGCTTTTTGCTATGATGTTTGAAAAATTGAACCGTTCAGAAACAGCTGAACGCAGACATACCAGTTCCTCGTTTAATTCCTGATATTTTAAAGCTCTTTCCACAATAATATTAATTTCATCAAGCTCAAAAGGCTTCAGAATATAATCATATGCCCCTATTTTCATTGCTTTGACTGATGATTCTATAGAGCCGTACGCAGTAAGCATTATTACTGTAACTTTGTCATCGATTTGTATGATTTTTTCCATGGCCTGCAGGCCGTCCATTCCGGGCATTTTCTGGTCCATAAGCACCAGATTGAATCTGTCATTTTCAATTTTTTGAACTGCCTCCATCCCACTGCTTGCAGTCTCTGTGTGGTAGATATTCTTGAATGTGTTATACAGTGATCTTTGAATGCTTGATTCATCATCAACGATCAGTATTTTTTTCATTGCTGTCCCTGGTTCATTGTTGTAAAGACTTTTCTTATAAAAAAACATGGCAAAGTAACAATGCCAAATTAAATCCAAGTGGATTAATGTCAAAGCTCAAAATCCAAATGTCAAATGAAGTTCAAAAAAGAAAATGTCGAAAACTATGTTTTGTCTCTTCAGGAGTTAAGGCGTAAGCCTTTTATGAAACCTTTACAGGTTAATTCCCGGGGTTTATTGCCAGTTGACTGTTTTTTTCTTTTGTTATTTGACATTTATTTGAACTTTGAGTTTTGACATTTGAAATTGATTTAAAAATATTTTTAACTCGTAACATGTAACTCGAAACCCGTCAACCCGGGTTCCTTTGTGTTATTGGTAATGATATTGTAAATGATGCCCCGCCTGTTATTTTGCTCTTTGCTTTGATCCTGCCATTATGTTCGGTCACTATGCGCAGGGCAATAGACAGACCAAGCCCAGTTCCCCCTTCTTTGGTTGTAAAAAAAGGATTAAAAAGCGCAGGCAGGATTTTTTCAGGTATGCCCCTGCCTGTATCGGATACTTCAATTTCTGCTTCCTGGTTCTCATTTGTCCTGATTGTTATTTCAACGGTTCCTCCTTTTGGCGTTGCCTCAACAGCATTCATGACAATATTCAGAAGGACCTGTCTTATTTGTTCCGGGTCAACTTCAACAAGCGGGATTTGACAGAAGTCTTTTTTTATTGTCACATGCTGCTCTCCCAAAACCGAACTTAATGAGTAAACAATTTCGTCAACAAGAGATGGGATATCTGTTTTGATCAGCTTGATTTTTCTTGGTCGGGCATAATTTAAAAGATCATTTACTATTCTGTTTATGCGGTTAACCTCGTTTGTCACAGTCTCAACAAATTCTTTTCTGAACCTTGGATCTTCATATTCCGAGGGCAGGAGCTGTGTAAAGTTTTTAATGGATGCAAGGGGATTTTTAATTTCATGGGCAATTCCCGCTGAAAATTCTCCGAGGGTAGTAAGCCTTTCTGACAGTTTCATTTTTTCTATCATGATCCTGTTTTTTTCTTCTGCCTGCCTGAGGGCTGAGGTTGTAACCCGGTAATGATAACTGGCAATTAAAAAGTAAAAAAATATGGTGCCAATAATAAGTGTTGATATAACGCAGATGGATAAAGTGTATAAATGGCTTCTCCTTATTTTATTAATCTGTGTTCTGACTTTATCAAGCAGAAGACCAAGTCTCAATACCCCGTAAATTTCACCCTTTACATGCATTACAGGCGGTTCCAGAGGCTGAATGATCTCGAAGATGAGGTTGCCGCTTTTGGGGTCTTTATAGGTATGAGTTACCTGCTGCTCGTTTGTCAGGCTGAACAATACGGAATTATTACTGTGGGATTTTGGAAAAGAACCATGTCCCACATCTATTATGGTTTCTCCGCGGTTATTAAGAATATGAATGTAGCTTAAATGGCTCTCTTTTTTCAGGAGGTCATGGAGTTTTGACTGTAATTTTAACCCAGCATCCTTATCCTTGTCTGCAAGCAGTAATTGCACCTCTTTATAAGATTCAATCTGATAGATTAACCTGGAGCCTTCCTGTTCAAGAATGTTCAGGGTGCTCTGAAGTTCCAGTTTTGAATCCTGATATATGATAAAGGATAGAATGCAGCCTAAAACTATAAGCATTACAACAATGAGTTTTGTCAGAAGAGGAAAAACTGACAGCCTGTTTTGCTTTAATTTCAATTTTGGATCAATTTTAAACATGGTTGTATTTTGCAGAGTAGTCAGTGACACCAGGATAAATTCCCTGAAGATTGCTGCAGGGTTGTTCATCAACAGAGAGATTGTTTTATGATGGTTGTAACTTTAACTTTATGGGAAGAATAGCATTTTTAGATTATAAAAGGAAGCTAATATGAATGAGCTTATGGAAAGGGGGTGTTAACCTGGATATTGCAGTCCCGCTGATATCGGGACTGCAACTTACAATGTCTTGCTGTAACGACTTGTCGGGATATTACGATTTTGTTTTTGAACAAATCTAATGCTATGCCTGCGTCGCAAAAAAGATCCAACTATGCGTTTGGCTGTGGTTTTATTCGCCTTGCTGCGAAACCTGCTGTAAAATCCGGGCTTAAGGTAAAGGCAGGCCTATTAATAACCACCATATCCACCACATACACATATTGCTCACCTCCTCTCTTGAACCGGTTTTCAGAAATGCATTATTTTGTTATATTTTCAGACTTACCTTAAAGTATAGCCAAAACAGACCAAAAGTTCAAGCCTGCATGAATTATTTGTGAAAGCTAAGGCTGAAAATGTCAGGAAAATCAAGACTATATTTGGTCTCAAAATTTCCAGGTGTCTGAGCAGGGCAGTGGGATTCTGTTTGAGTAAAGATGAAAAGGGTATTATAAATTATAAAACAAAACAATATAATACAATACATAAGGCATAATATATCTATTATATAAACAATGATATTAATTGATTGTTAACTTGACTATTCTTAATTATAACTTGACAAAGATATATATATAGTGTTATTATAGATTATTCATTCAGCAGCAGGATTTTTCATAACAGTGCTTGAACGAAAAACCCTTATTCTATGCTGCAGAAGCGCCTTCAAGCGCGAAAAACAGATATGATATAGGCCTTCGCCCCTGAAAGCTTTCCTGTAGAAAATTATTTTTTGGTTTCCAACCTGAATCCAGGTTTTCGATCGCACACTATTTATATTAAATTTTCATTTTTTAAGGACAGATCAGATGAGAACTACCCAGAAAAAACCGGTTACAGCTTCAGGTTATATATTCAATATTTTATTTTTTCTGCTTTCCCTCTCTGTTTTTTCTTCACCCTCCCATGCCCAGTGGTCTGCATTTTATGACGGTGTTGGTGGGGAGATCAAATCCATACAACAGACCAGAGACAAAGGCTATATTGTGGCAGGTAGAGACACGTACTGGTTCAACCAGGTTACTTCAGAAGAATTCTGGGTTGTGATGAAGCTTGATGCCAGTGGTAATATCCAGTGGCAGAAACGCTTTGGCGGTAATGAGAATTCGTCAGAAGTGGCAAACTCTGTCCGACAAACAGATGACGGAGGCTATATCGTGGCTGGTCACAAAGGCTGGACTCCTGATAATTATACCAGTTTAGCCAAAGCATGGGTGCTTAAGCTTGATTCAGTGGGCAATGTGCAGTGGTCAAAGACCTACAGCAAATGGGGTAATGACTCTGTCAGATCCATCCGCCAGACCAGCGATGGCGGCTACATTGTGGCAGGATATACAAGACCAACCACTGACAATGGTGAGCCTGACTTTTGGATATTGAGGCTTGATTCAGCAGGAGATATCAAGTGGCAGAGATCACTTGGCGGAGCTCTTAGAGATGAGCTGAAAGATGTGATTCAGACAGGTGATGGTGGATACATTGCAGTTGGCAACGGGTCTGTTTCTGCTTACAGTATCTGGGCAATAAAATTTTATCCTGATGGAACAGATGGGCAGGACGGTAAAATTGAGTGGCAAAAGAGCTATGGTGATGCAAAGGATAAAAATGCCTATGCAGTTGAGCAGACAAGTGACGGAGGTTATGTAATTTCAGGAAATATAAATAATAGTCAGGATATATGGTCCTGGCAGTATGACAGCCTGGTGTTAAAGCTTGATTCAAGCGGAAGCATACAATGGCAGAAAGCCTATAGAAACAGCACCTTTGATGAAGCCAGGGATATACATCAGACAGCTGACGGTGGATATATTGTGGCTGGTAATGCTGAAGCCTGGTGGCCATATAGTGCCTGGGTATTGAAACTCTACCCTGATGGAACTGGTGGAGAAAACGGTAAAATTAAATGGCAGAAGGGTTATGGATGGCATGATGGGTCCGTGCCCCTAGATGCCAATGCTGTTGTGCAGACAGTTGATGGTGGATATGCTGTGGCCGGAAACTACTGGCATAGCATGTGGGTTGCAAAGCTTAAGCAGGATGGTAGTGTTGACCCCTCATGCAATGGGTATTTTCAGACAAATGATGTCAATATGTCTGTTTCAGACAGCAGCCTTACTTCTGACAATACCACGCTTGTGCCAAATGAGGATAATGCAACACAGGAGGACATTGATGCTGAAGCCCGGGATACCAGCTATCCATTACGCAGATGCGGCCTGGTAGAGGAGTGTGCAAACGGGGAGGATGATGATGGAAACGGGCTTACAGACTGCAATGATACAGTATGCTGCAGTGACCAGGTCTGCAGAGGTATTCCGCCATGCAGCAAAGTAACAGAACATGAAACCCTCTACAGACAGCAGGCTGTTATTCAGAATGCAGTTGTAAGCGGAGATTTTGCAGGCACCCTTGATTTTACAGGTTTTGAAATTGTATGGATTAAAACCGGCAAATTTGAGGGCAAGGGATTCTCCAAGGGAGTGTGCGAGACAGTTCTTGAGGGTGATTCCTACCAGGGAGAATGGAGGGGGATGGTGTTTTTTGATAAGACTGAAGAGGGCAGGGTGTATTTAAAAGGCACAATTTCTGGTGAAATCACAGCCACTGTGGAAGGGGAACTCACTGAATCTGTGCCTGGAAGCGGTGTTTATGACCTTTATCAGGCAACCTGGCGGATTGGTGCTTTGAAACTCACAGCAGTTTCAGCAATTATAAAGTTGTCCGGCACTGTTTCTTATCAGGGATCTACTGAATATCCTAACACAGGTATTACTATTGTGCAGGATGATTTTGAGGGAACTGAACTTGGTGATTATGGTGGTTCCCTGAATACGGTTTTAACCCACCTCAGGGTAGATGATCAGGCAAGTGCGTATGACGGAGAAGGATTCTCAGTTATAAATTACAGCTCTTCACACGGAACAGGCCAGGGATGGACCTATGATAACGAGGCATTTGCTGATGTTGTGGAGCTGCAGGGTATTTTTTCAAGCCCCCTTTATGGAATTGTTTCAGCAACTTTTGATGAAAGCACTGATCCAAGAACCCTTTCTCTTGCAGTACAGAGGGTTGACCTTGAGCTTCCCCCAATGGCTGACATTCAGATAAATACATGGGGTCCAAAATCAGTAAGCCCGGGTCAGACAGTTGATTTTCTGATTGAATACAGAAATGACGGTGCTGCAATTGCTCAGGACGTTATCATTGTAAGCAAGCTTCCGGCTTCAACAGAATATGTATCCAGCACAGGCGGGGGGATTAACTGGTGGGAAAAGAATGAAGTGTTCTGGAAACTTGGCACTCTTGGTGCCCATGAAAGCGGCCTTTTAAGTGTTAAGGTTACCTTTGACTGGGGACTTGGCGCACATACGTTTCATCCTGATTTTGTAGTTTATGCAACCAGTTCCACTGACAGGGACCATTTTTTACAGCCTGATTATGAAAACCCCATTGTGATACAGGATTATCTTGATTATCAGCCCTTTGAGATAACTTCTTCTGTTTTTATTGCCCCTGAAGATTTTGACACATTATTTTCCACGGACTTGGAATTTGCCAGTCTTCATCAGTTTTCTATTGATGAAGGATTTACAGATCGCGTGGCAATGAGTATGACCACCAACGTTAGTCCGGTAACAGTAGTGCTAATGGCTAACTCTTTAAGGGAGACACGTCATATTATTAAGGTGAACGATCAATCCTTAATGATGGAAAGCACAGATACAAGTATATCCTTTTTTGATACTGACGGTGGTGTGGTTTATGATTTTACTAATGTTCCGTATACTCCAGAATACTGGGGTACCTGGGATAATGAAAGTACTCCCCAGCAGTCTCTGAGATTAATGCAGGATAATCCATGTCTAAAATATTTCAAAATATGTCATGATAACTGTGTCATAAAACAGATACCTACATGGCTTCTTGAACATTTTTCAAAAAAGATTAATCTGGCATCGGATGCTTTATCGTGTGTAAATTGCTTGGGAAGTAATCAAGATACTTTTGATTGTCTTAAATGCATGGCCATTACAAGGAGCATACCTTTCTATAGCCAGATTGTTGATATTCTTAAATGCGCAAACGATTGCAAAACAGATCCATCAAAGCACTGCTGTACTAAGGATCTCCCAGTGCAATGTTTGGTTAATGAGGTGAATAATGGTCGTATTGTTTCATGGGCAGTATGGAAATGTGAGTGCTACGAGCTTACATCCATTGCAAGAAGAAATTGTAGAGTAATTGATGTATGCTATGATGAATGTGTGTATGGTAAGGGCTGTGTAAAAAGGAAAAAGAGATGTCCTGACAACTCATTTAATGCTCCACCTGACACTACACCAATATATCCATATCTCAGGCAGAATAATATACATGTCCCCATTAACGCCATGCAGACTCAGGATGAGGAAGAGCCAAGTTTTGATGGTTTAGATGACCTGTATTGTCCTGAAATAATAACTGCCCATGACCCAAACATTAAATACGGACCTGATGGTCCGGTAGAGGCAGAGCAGCAGCTTTATTACAAAGTTGAGTATGAAAACATGGGAGCGGGGATTGCGTTCGGGGTCTACTTTACAGATATTCTTGATGAGGACCTTGATGAATCAACACTGGTGATCGGCCCTGTTAAGGATATAGACAATGATACTGTGATTGCCCCTCCAGGCTACTATGACCCTGAGACAAGGACCATTAAATGGTTTGCAGGGGAAGCAGGTCCTGGTGAAGGGGGATATGCTGAAGTAAGTGTTCAGGTGAGAGACAATGCCACCCTGGGTACTGAGATCATAAACTATGCGACTGTATATTTCCCAAGCGTTCCGGAAGAGACCAGAACCAATGCTGTGGTGTCATGGATACCGCTTGAAATCTGCGATAACGGTGAAGATGATGATAATGACACTTTTGTTGACTGTGAAGACAGTGACTGTTTTGGATTCAGCCCTGACTGTCTTGTTGAGATTTGTGAAGATGGCATGGACAATAATGGTGACGGATATGTTGACTGTGCTGATGACAGCTGCACACCGTGTCCTGAAGTTTTATGTGACAATGGTCTTGATGAAGACAATGACACATTTTTTGACTGCGAAGATTCTGACTGCGTTGAGGACCCAGCCTGTATTCCGGTTTCCACAACCACAACTTCTTCTTCCAGCCCTTCTGACGGAGGTGGAGGCGGCGGAGGTGGAGGCGGCGGTGGTTCTCCACCACCACCAATAAGTACAACAACAGTTCCCCTGCCTGCCCCGGATGGCAGCACAACAACTACCACGGCTGCAGGCCCGGGTGGAGTTTCAACAACTACCTCAGCACAGTCCCCTGTGCCAGTAAAGATAACTTCTGATCCGCTTATTTTAGCTGCTGTCAGGGTTCTCTATTACTATGATGTTGAAACAGGCAGTGATGAGGATGTGACCTATTCTTTTATCAGCAACCCGTCAGGAATGGAAGTTGAGGAGGATACAGGGATTATTACCTGGACACCTGAAATCAATCAATTAGGTGAACATGAAGTTGAAATCAGTGCAGAAGGAGAAAACGGAGAATCAGATACTCAGAAGTTTACCATCCTTGTTACATTATTTGAACTGTGTCCTGCAAGTCTGGCACTTGATGCAAGCGTACATGAGTTAAGTATCCTGAGGGACTTCAGGGATAAAAGGATGGCAAAATCAGATGCTGGATTATCTCTGATTCTTATTTACTACAGGTACAGCAGTGAGTTAACAGAGATACTGTCTTCTAATCAGGAGCTGCTGCTGAGTGCAAAGGAGTTGCTTCTGGAGATGATCCCTGCACTTGAGGAAAGCTTAAGGAGTGACAACGACATTACCATTACAGATGATCAGAGCCATAAAACAATTGAACTGATGAAATCAATAGAGAAAATGGCATCGCCTGGTCTGGCAAAGATCATTTCTAATATGCTTGATGATTTTGAGTCAGGGCAGCTCCTGAAGGAGATGCAGGTAAAAACCAGGTAACAATTCTTTATATATAAAAAAATATCAAGCCTGACCCTGATGCATATTAATTTTTCTCTGGTGTTTCAGGGACAAGCCTTTATCTTTGACTCTGTCTCCACTTTTCTTATGAGCATGTTTACAATTCTGTCTTCAAATGACTTAAATGTGGGGGGAGAAAATTTTACTGATATCTCAGGATATTTTTCAGCGATTTCCTGTACTTCCTCGGGCAGATCCACCAGAGGATGACTTCCCTCGCTCAGGAACTCAAGCCCGCCCACAAACAGGACTTTTTTAGCCCCTTTTTCAACCACTTTTTTAAAAGCTTCTTCAAGTGTCGGGTGCATGAAATCCATGTATCCGCCTTCCAGATTCTTAAACCCGCCTTTTTTTATCAGCAGTCCGGTTAACTGTTCGCATGAATCTTTATGGGGGTTGGCACCAGGTGAGGATGAAAATTTTTTAACTTCATCAGAGAACAGATGAAGATGCTCTTTCCGGGTTTTGCTCTGTCTCGCCATTTCAGGAGTAATATCCCCATGGTCAATTATCAGAATGCCTATTTTTTTCATCTCTTTATTCTCCTTTCTCCCAGTCGCTCAGATGATAATTGATTTTTTCAACAAGAATTTCAGCAACTTCTTCATCATCAAAACCAGGGGAGATGTATTCAATTTCAATCTCAGGATGTTTTTCGCGAAGCTCGCTGACAATTTCAGGGGCATCCACCAGGCTGTGACCGCTTTTACCCTGGAGATTAAAGTTGGTGATGGCAATTACATGATCAACCCCCTGTGCTTTTAACTTTTCAAAGGCTTCTTCAACAGTGGGAAGACAGAAATTCATAAAGCCAACTTCCAGATGCTCATAGCCCCCTTTTTCTTTCATTTTTGATGCAATTCCCCTGGTCACATTGCAGTGGGGGTCATCAATTCCCTCTCTTGGAACAGCCCGAATTTTTTCCGATGCCATGTTCATCATCATCTGCACGCCATCATAGGTCTCTTTCTCCTTCTCCTTGTAGTCAAACGGGACATCACCATGATAAATCATTACAATTCCAGTATCATCCATTTATAGTATCTCCTTTCATTTATTCTTCTATGTGTTCTAAACCGGCTTTTAACAGATAATGAATATGGGCATCATCGAGACAATAATAAACCATTTGTCCTTCCCTTCTGTATTTGACCAGCTTCATGTTTCTTAAAATTCTCAGCTGGTGAGAAATTGCCGATTCGCTCATATTAAGAACCTGGGCAATGCAGTGAACACAAAGTTCTTCCTGAGCAAGGATATAAATAATTTTGATGCGTGTCAAATCGCCAAGAGCCTTGAATGTTTCCGAAAGATTTTCAAAGGTTTCTTCGGACCTCATGGCTGCGTGAACAGCTTTCATTTTTTGTTCATGTTCTGCATCACGCTTATGCCGCTCTATTAAGGTATTATCTTTTGCATTCATTAACTCGTCCTCTTTCGGTATCCGTAATGTCAAAACAAACCACAGAGAACCCAGAGTTTTTCTCTGTGGTGGTATATATTATACTGCACTGCATCATCAAAAAAAGATTTTTTACCACGAAGCACACGAAGAAAAAAATGTATTAAGAGGGTTGTTTTTATAACACCCTTCGTGGTCTTTGTGTACTCTGTGGTTCATGTTTTTTTCATAGAATTTTTGACAGTGCCATAGCAGGATATATTACCTGAATAATCCGGTTCAGTGTTTCTCATCATCATGCTGGTGCTGATGATCTGATCTACAGCCGCATGGACTCTCAGAATGTTTCTCATCATCATGCTGGTGCTGATGATCTGAGCCGCAGGCGCATGAATCCTCAGAATGTTTTTCATTATCATGCTGGTGCTGAAGGTCCGGGCCACAGCCAGAAGAATCCCCGGACTGCTTTTCCTGAGCATAAGCTTCAGAGGTTTCAGGCTTTCTGATCCTCTTTTTCCCCATGGCAAGAAGTCTCATGCCATAGAGAGTTACCAGAAGAGATGTTCCTGAATCAGCAGCAACTGCCAGCCACAGGTTTGCCATTCCTGCAAAAACAAGAGCTATGAAAGCTGCTTTTACGATCAGAGAAAATGCAATATTTACTTTAATTGTCAAAAGGGTTTTTCGTGAAAGCTGCACAAGAAACGGGAGTTTAAGAAGGTCATCTGACATGAGTGCAGCGTCGGCTGTTTCAAGAGCAGTGTCAGTGCTGGCTGCTCCCATGGCTATTCCAACCGTAGAGACTGCAAGGGCTGGGGCATCATTTACACCATCTCCAACCATGGCAACTTTTCCATATTCTGATATAAGCTCCTTAACAGCATCAACTTTTTCCTCGGGAAGCAGTGAGGCTTTAAAACTGTCAATTTTGAGATTCTTTGAAATTGCAGCAGCAACTCTTTCATTGTCTCCGGTTAACATGACAATGTGCTTGATTCCTGCCTTCTTAAGCTTTTCAACGCACTCTCTGGACTCTTTTCTTCGC
The DNA here is from genome assembly GCA_024276465.1 of Deltaproteobacteria bacterium. Classification (GTDB taxonomy): domain Bacteria; phylum Desulfobacterota; class WTBG01; order CAIYCZ01; family CAIRTM01; genus JAJRXD01. Next base: position 43,007 of record JAJRXD010000024.1, on the reverse strand, counting down.
GTATCAGCAAGGGATATTATACCGTTTATACTGTTACAGGAAACCAGTATTGTGGTTTTTCCCTCATTTTCAAGTCTTTTAATTTCTTTTTCAAAGGCAGCAGATTTGATCCCCTGCTCTTTAAAGAATGGTGGATTGCCAATGTATGCCCATTGGCCGTCAAACCTGCCTTTCAGACCTTTGCCAGGCAGGGCTGAAAAATCCACTGGCTCTCTGAGGGGAATGTTTTCCACAGCTGCTTTTTTTAAGATGGATTTAGCCAGGGGATGTTCTGATTTCATTTCCAGGGATGCTGCAATCCTCAGAATATCTTTTTTGCTGCTTCCATTTACTGCAACTATGTCAGTGACTTCAAACTGGCTCCGGGTCAGAGTTCCTGTCTTGTCAAAAGCTATTGCGCTGACAGCGCCCATCTCCTCAAGATATGCGCCGCCCTTGATGAGCAGACCCTGTCTTGATGCGCAGGCTATGGCAGAGACAATGGAAACAGGAGTAGAAATAACAAGTGCGCATGGGCAGGATATGACCAGGAGCATCAGACCGCGGTAGAACCAGTCAGCAAAAGGCAGAGATAAAAACAGGGGAGGGAAGATGCTGATTAATACTGCGGCGATAATTACTATTGGCGTGTAGATTTTCGAGAAAGAATCAACAAAATTTTGAGAAGGTGCTTTTTGTGCCTGCGCTTCTTCCACTAAGTAAATAATGCGGGAAAGGGTTGAATCTTTTGCCAGCTTTTCAGTTTTAACCTCAAGAGACCCTGGCCCGTTTATGGATCCTGCAAATACCCTGTCCCCAGGCATTTTGTCGGCGGGCTGTGATTCACCGGTAATGGGTGCTTCATCAACTGGTGATGAACCATTAATGACCGTACCATCAACAGAAACCCTTTCTCCTGGCCTGACTATTATGATATCACCTTTTTTAAGTTCAGAAACAGGGACGCTGATTAAACGGCCGCCTTTTTTGAGGTTTGCCTCCTTGGGGCTGAGATCCATAAGCATGCGTATTGCATTCCTGGCTTTATCCATTGTATATGCCTGGAGAGTGTTGCCCAGAGAGAATAGAAAGACCACAATTGCCCCTTCTTCAAATTCACCTATTGCCAGAGCGCCTGCCACTGCCACGCTCATCAGAAAATTCATGTCAAAAGTTTTTGCCATAACCGAGTGAAAGCCGCTTTTAGCAACATAGTATCCGCCGGACAGCATGGCAAAGAGATAAAACAGGTGTGGTAATGTCAGGTGATATTCTCCAATCGAAAGTTGTTGAAAGGGGATAATATCCTTAAACAGATGAGTCATAAAAGCTATGACAATGAATCCACCGGCAACAATGGTTGAGAGAAGTTTTCTGTTTTTAAATGAAAAGGGGGTGGATTTTGCAGCGGTTTTTCCTTCTGATACAACAGCCTCGTACCCGCTTTTCTCAACAGCATTAAGAATTTCAGACCTGTTTGTAATGGCTGATTCATGTTTAACTGTCATGGAGGAAGTGGAAAAATTAACCTGAACCTCCTGGACGCCAGCAAGTCGGGAAATTGTTTTTTGCAGTTTTGAGGCACAGTCAGGACAATCAAGTCCTTTAAGAGCAAAGGAGGACCTGCTTAAGTGAGTGGAAACAGTTGATACTTCCGGCTCACTGTATTGATATCCTGCTTTTTCTATGGCGGAAAGAATATGTGTGTTAGTTACTTCATCGGGTTCATATTCAAACCAGATTTTGGATGTTGTAAAGTTAAGTGAAACCCACGTAACCCCGGGAATTTTAGAGATTGACTGCTCCAGTTTCTGCGCGCAATCCGGGCAATCCAGACCCTCAACAGCATAGTGCTCGTGACCGTAATGGTCCTTCAGCTTTAGTCCCTGCCGGGCTGCATAGCCTTCAATCAGTTCAAGAGAGGTGAGGCTGGGATCAAACTCCACAAGAATTTCTGATTGATTTTCTGCTGCTTCGACCCGTTTTATTCCCTTGAGCCTGCAGATATCATCTTTCAGACGGGCAATACAGTTAAAGCAGCTACCCGTTTCCTTTAGTGAGGAAGGAATTTTTATGTACTTTACATTTGTCATAACAAATATGCTAAGTAAATTGATCTATTAAAATATTTGAACACATGTTCATATACTCAATATACTATATGTTCAGGCTCATGTCAAGGATTTTTCCGAAGAAAAAGTTTGACATATCTCTTTAAACAGCATAATACCCGTAAAAGTGTTTTTTAGAATCGTTTAATTTAGGCAAATATAATATGAAAAATATTTTAATTATAGGAACAGGTGGCTTTCTTGGCGCAGTTCTTCGATATATTGTTTCAGGATATTTTCACCGGGTTTGCAATAACAGTTTTTTTCCTGTTGGAACCCTGGGAGTTAACCTGTTAGGGTGTTTTTTTATCGGTATTCTCGGAGGGTGGTCCGAAAATCTGAAAGTTTTTTCAGCAGAACAGCGCCTGTTTCTTTTTTTAGGGTTGTTAGGCAGTTTTACAACATTTTCAACCTTTGGTTATGAGACTTTTGTCCTGTTACGAGATCAGGAAACAGTGGCTGCTTGTATGAATATATTTGTCCACCTGCTTGTGGGAATATTTGCGGTGTGGGCCGGCTATACTATTTCGACAATTTGAAAACAAGGAGGGACAAATGCTTCCCAGTAAAGGTCAATTATTAAGAATATTTATCGGGGAAAGTGACAAACACGATGGTCTTCCTTTATATGAATGGATTGTAAAGAAAGCACGATCAGATGGGATGGCCGGGGCAACAGTGGTAAGAGGATTTGAAGGGTTTGGTGCTCACAGCCGAATGCATACAGCAAAAATACTGCGTTTGTCTCAGGATCTGCCAATAATTATTGAAATAGTGGACAGCAGGGAAAAGATTCAAAAATTTATTTCTTCTATAGACAAGACAATTGAAGAAGGGCTTGTAACCATAGAAGATATAGAAATTTATTTTTATCGAAGCAGTAAAAAAACAATGACTGACTCGCTGCATTAGTCCTGGCTGTGCTCCGGGTCTGGCATGGCAGAGCACAACGGGTAATATCCGGGTTTAAGTGCCATGCCCCCCCACATTTTTCATGTTTTCATAGATGGAGTCAGGCGGCAATCCTTCCCGGGATGCTGCTATTGACGCTAATTGATCACAGCGTTCATTCTCAGGATTTCCTGCGTGTCCCTTTATCCATACGAACTCAACTGAGTGCCTGTCGCATAGGTCAAGAAGCTGTGCCCATAAATCAGCATTTTCAGCCCTGTCTGTTTTGTTCCGTTTCCAGTTGTTTGCCCTCCATTTTTTTGCCCATCCCCTGGTAATACCGTTAACAACATAGCGTGAGTCGCTGTGAATGACAGCAGAAGATTTTGATTTCAATGCTTTCAATCCCTCGATACAGGCCATCAGTTCCATACGGTTGTTGGTTGTAAGTCGGAAACCACTGGAGAGTTCTTCCCTGTGATCTCCTTTAAGAAGTACTGTGCCATAGCCGCCTGGTCCTGGATTATTCAAACAGCCTCCATCAGTGTAAATAAGAACCTTCCCTGCTGTGGATGAACCCTCAGGTTTGTTTTGGCTGGTCTCAAGTACTGGTTGCTGTTTTCCCGATCCCTGGTTTAACAACCATTCCCTGGCATCTTTTAATGTATAAAACCCCTTGTAAATGGCCCCGGGGAATTTCCTGATTTGAACTTCAGCACAATCATCCCCAAACCATTTTGCAAAAACACCTGTCTTTCGTCCTCTAACAACTGCGTAGAACTTTTTTTTCTTTTTTTCCATATACTATCAGTTACCTGCTCAGCTTAATAAGTAAAGTGATTGAGTGAAAATCCTGTTTTTTTCAGGATGTGTTTGCAGGAGATGGCTTTAGCCTCGAAAAACAGATCTGATCCAGCCTGATATCGCGCCTGAAGGCGCTCCTACAGAACAACTAATAATTAATCTCTATATATGATTTTTCCCTGAGCCCCTTCAGCCACTCCAGGTAATTGTTTTCAAATTTCTGATTATAGAGAATTCCCTCTATTTCATCAATATGGTCTTTCCATGATCTGTCTTTTTCTGTTTTGTCAATATTAATGAGTTTAATTAAATGAAATCCGATAGTGGTTTTAATGACAGAGCTTACTTCCCCTTTTTTCATGCTGAAAGCAGCATTTTCAATGGCAGGCATAAGTTCTCCCCTGTGAAAATACCCCAGGTCACCTCCTGCCCGGGCAGCGGGTCCCTGAGAAAAGGCAGCTGCCAGTTTTCCGAAATTCTCACCGCTAAGAATTCTTTCCCGAATCTCATTGATGCTTTTTTCAATGGCTTCCTCTGTTTCAGGAGCATTTTTTTTTGGAGCGAGAAGAAGGATCTGTTGAATTCTGACCCGTTCCCCCGGTTTTTCCTTTGGTTTTATGTTTTTTTCGTAATAATCCCTGATGTCATCTTCTGTAATAGTAATATTAGCATGAACCTGACGGCCGACAACATGGGACTGGATAATATCTTCCTTCATCATCTCTCTGTATTCTTCAAGGGTTGTCCCCTGTTGTGCCAGACCCTCCTTAAGCGTTTTCAGAGTAATTTTATTTCTTTCAAGAACATTTTCAATTGCCGTGTCAATTTCTTTTTTCTTTACATGGATATCCAGGTTTTTGGCTTCCTGCACAATTATTTTTTTGTCGATCATCTGGGAGAGCAGCTTTCTGTCAAAGTCCGGGCTGTTGACTTTTGACGGCATACCTGATTGCATGAGAGTTTTAGATTTGTTAAGTTCGGAAAAGGTGATTATTTCATCATTGACTACAGCAACAATGCGGTCAATAAGTTCTGTATCAGCATTAACATTCAAGCAATGATAAAAGAGAAGGGCTATCTGAATTAAAACCAATCCTGTTGATTTCACTTTTTAATTACTCCCTGATGGCGGTCAGAAAACTGTTATATTACAATGTAAAAACAGTAATGCTGACAGTGCAATTGAGAAGGTATATACAACCTAAATTGAGCAATTCTAAAAAAACATGATTCCACAAATCCCGCTGTGTCGGGATTAGTGTAATAGCATTGAACGGATTTAAGCATTACAAAAGCTTCACTTGGAGGGTGAAGCGTAATGCTTACCTCGGAAGCAGACATGGATGTCTGCAGAGAATGAGTGAAATGCTGTTACACTAACTGCCTTTATCTAAAAATCGTTCAGCTTAGGTACAGATAACTGACCCTGAGTATAGCTCATTACTGTTTTTTTTGCTTTAAAATATTTTTTATTTCCGCAAGGATCTCCTGGTCGCAGCTTCCGCTGTATTTTGCCATAAGCTTATGGTCAGGGGTAAAGCGAAACCGGTTTTTATCCCTTGAGATAATTTCAAGTACCATAGCCAGCGAATCTTCTGCTTCTTCGTGAAAAGTGAATGCTATTTCTCTGTCAGCAAAGTCAACGGAAACAATAAGATAATCCCGCAAAATATTTTTAACCCCTGCTATCTCCAGCAGGGTTTCCACATTCTCAGGCAGTTTCCCAAAGCGATCCAGCATCTCTTCTTCAATATCAGACAACTCTTCATCTTCTACAGCAGAAGCAATGCGCCTGTAGAGCACTAATCTCTGGTTAATGTCAGGGACATAGGACTCAGGAATATAGGCCTGTATGTTCAGATTAACTTCAGGGTCAATCCCTGGTTTAACCTTTTCACCTTTAAGTTCTGTGATTGCCTCATTCAGAAACTCAAGGTACATATCGATTCCCACAGCATCCATCTGTCCGGATTGAGAATGTCCTAAAATGTTTCCTGCCCCCCTGATTTGAAGGTCGCGTGTGGCAAGGCGGTAACCGGAGCCAAGTTCTGTAAATTCTGACAGGGCTTCAAGCCTTCTTGCTGCGTCGCGGCTCAGAAGGCTTTTGCCGGGTACAAGCATATAGGCATATGCCCTGACCTTTCCTCTCCCAACACGTCCCCGAAGCTGATACATCTGTGCAAGGCCGAGCCGGTTAGCATTGTTAATAATAATGGTATTTGCAGTGGGGAAATCAAGGCCCGACTCTATTATCGTTGTGCAAAGCAGAACGTCAATCTCTTTTTTTACGAATTTCATCATTGCTTTTTCAAGCTCATGCTCCTTCATCTGTCCGTGGGCAATCCCAAGGCTGATTCCTGGAATAAGCCTTCTCAAAAATAATGCCATGGCAGGAATTGATTTGACTCTGTTATGTACGAAAAATACCTGTCCCGCCCTCTTAAGCTCCCGAAGAATTGCATCCTTTATTACCCCTTCATCAAAATGGGTAATAACAGTTCTTATTGAAAGCCTGTCTTCAGGCGGAGTTTCAATTTTGGAAAAATCTCTTATGCCAAGCATGGACAATTGAAGGGTCCTTGGGATGGGTGTGGCAGTGAGGGTCATGACATCAACTGTAGTCCGGATTTTTTTCAGATTTTCCTTGTGCTTTACTCCAAAGCGGTGTTCTTCATCAATGACAATCAAGCCCAGGTTTTTAAAAAGAATATCCTTCTGCAGGAGTCTGTGGGTGCCGATTATAATATCAATTTTCCCGGCAGCAAGTTCCTCTGTTATCCTCCTCTGATCTCTTGTGCTGCTGAAACGGCTGAGGATTTCAATGCAGACCGGATATTGAGAAAAACGTTCAGAAAAGGTCTGGTAGTGCTGCTGGGCAAGGACTGTTGTGGGTACCAGTATTGCTGCCTGCCTGTTGTCCATGACAGCCCGGAAAGCAGCTCTCAGGGCAACTTCTGTTTTACCATATCCAACATCTCCGCATATGAGCCTGTCCATGGGCATGCTGTTTGACATGTCATTCATCACATCCTGGATTGCTGCAAGCTGGTCCGGTGTTTCCTCATAGGGAAAGGCTGCTTCAAATTCCCGGTAATAGTGGTCAGGCGGTGCAAAAGCATGTCCCTTGTGAACCTTTCTTGCAGAATAAAGTTCAACCAGGTCCCTTGCAATTTTTTCAACTGACTCTTTAACCCGTTTTTTAATACGGTTCCATGATGCCCCTCCTAATTTGTCAATTTTCGGAAGTTCACTGTCTGTGCCCTCGTATTTGTTTATCAGGTTGATTCTGTCAACTGGAAGGTAAAGCTTGTCACCCCCAAGATATTCAAGAGACAGGTAGTCAGCGCTTATCCCGCCGGCAGCAAGAGTATTCAGGCCCCTGTAAATTCCGATACCACTGTCCCTGTGTACAATGCAGTCACCTTCTTTCAGGTCGCTGAAGTCTGAAATGGCAGAGCCCTGCTTTAGTTTTGGTGCTGACAGCCTTCGCCTTTTTTCACCAAATATTTCCTCTTCTGTAATAACAGCAAGCAGACCACCCTCATATCTGAATCCCTGTGAAAGCCTGCCCACAAAAATTTCAATCCGGTTGTCATCTGTTCTGCTAATGATTTCTGTAAAAGGCGTGCCATGGAAAATATTTGACTCCAGGCCATAATCCGAAAAGATGTTGCTGAGCCTCTGGCACTGGCTTTTTGTATGGCAAACAAGAAAGATGCTGGTACCATCATCCAGCCATTTCTCAATCCGTTCTGCAAGGCAGGAAAGAGCCCCTGACGGTGAGTCAAACTCAATCATGTCTTTGCGGATGTCATCATTTGAATGTGTTGAAAATGCAATCTTGCTGACACCCTGGTGTTCAATATCCCAGGTTTCAAAGAAAATCTGCTGCATTGTGTCTGGCAGACCTTTTATAAAAAGATCTTCAGGAGATGAGACAACACGTTTTTCGTCAATGGCTGCAAGATAGTGGGTTTCAATGTTCCCGGTTAAAATGGCTGCTGCATCTTCAGTTTTGCGCCTGTCACCAAGGAAAATTATAGAGTCATCAGAGATATAGTCATAAAGCGTTTCAAGCTCAGGATAAATAAATGAAAGGCAGTACTCTATCCCTGAGCATAAAAAGCCGTTATGAATGTTTTCAGCAAAAGTCCTGCCCTTTCCATGAGAAAATATTTTGGAAAATGCAGGACTTTCACATCTCTTTCGGAAGCTGTCAATGATGCTGCGGCTGAGTATTACCTCGCGTACCGGAACAACGTTAATGTAATTCAGGTCAGAACATGAGCGCTGGGTTGCAGGATCAAAAACACGGATTGACTCCACATAATCTCCAAAAAAATCAATTCTGACCGGCTGTTGATACCCTGGCGGGAAAATGTCCATCACTTCTCCCCTGATGCTCATGTCTCCACGGTCCTCAACAAGGTTTACCCTTGTGTATCCGCTTTCCACAAGCTCGGTGCAGAACTTGTCACGGTCAATTTCATCTCCATTTTTAAGGATGTGACATGAATCTATCAGAATATCAGCCGGTAGAATTTTTTGAAGAACTGCCCGCAGGCTGGTTACAATAATAGATGGATTGTTTGATTCGCAAAGCCTGTAGAGTGTCCACATGCGCTGGGCACTGATGTCACAATGGCTCAGAACATTTTCGTAGGGCTCTGTTTCAAGGGGTGGAAACAGAAGAACCTCATGGGGCAGAGAATCCTTTTCGCTGCTGCTGTGTCCCAGGAAGAAGAGCAGTTCATAGTATGTTTCCAGAGCTTTATCATGTGAATCTGCAATAATTACAAAATTCTTTTTCAGCATCCCAAACAGCATGGATATAAAAAATGAAGATGCCGATCCCCTGGTGCCTGTTACATAAATTTCAGGACTGTTGCTTTTTATCAGGTCAAGCAGTTTTTTCCCTGGAAATCCTTTGTTAAAAAACTTTGAGATAACTAAAGACATGCTGAAAATGGTTTTTGGAAAGGAATATGGTTAACAGTAAATTTATATTTTTGGTGGTTCAAAAATTTCCACTCCGGGAGGCGGGACAAACTTGAAAAGTGAGTCATCGATTCCCCTGTCAACCTCAATTTTTAAAAATTTCAGAACTGTTTTATTGCCAAATTCATCTTCAAGGGATGATTTTAAAATAAGATATGTTTTCGGGTCAATCCAGAGTGTGAGCTTTTTCAGTGTGGGGTTATATATTATCGGGATCAGTTCAATTACAATATTCGATTTGCCGTCTTTTGCAACATTCTGTATGAAGGTGACCTTAAACTTTTGCTGGATGTCTATTTTTCCCCGGAAAAGGTCTACAACTATATGGGTCGGGACAGTCGAGAAATTATTTTTCATTACCTGATTTTCTTCAGGAAGATAAAACCACAGGTTTTTTCCGTCAAGAATAATTTTTTGTGTTTCAGGGGTTTTGTAATCCCAGAGCATTTTACCCCCTTTTTTAAAGTATACATCACCCTCTGCTTTCTGAACCAGCTTTATGGAACCCTGATGGGTCTCCTGTTCAAAGTCAGCGTGAAAGTCCTTCATTGTTCCGTACCTGTCTTCGAGTTTTGAAATGTGTCTGTCAATTTCACTCTGAACACCGAAAACCTGCTGACAAAGGCATAGAGGGTTAAAGACAACTAAAGAAATAATATATATAAGGATTTTGGTGTGTGCTGATAATTTATTATTCATCTTATCTGCTCTGGGATAAAACTGTGTTTTGTAAAAACTTAACCACAGAGAACACTGAGCATTTCTCTGTGAGCCCTGTGGTTCTACGTTGTTTTTTCATGAAAATCTAAAACCGTATTGTGAGAAGCTGTCAAAGTTTGTTTATTAGAACTTCCCTGGGTCTGACGCCGTCACTTGGCCCAACCACACCTTCTTTTTCCATCTTCTCTATCATCCTGGCGGCCCGGTTGTATCCCACCCTCATTTTTCTCTGAAGGTTGGAAATGGATGCCTGCCGGGTTTCTGCAACAAGTGCAACTGCCTTGTCATACAGCTCATCATATTCTTCGTCTTCTTCGTCAATTGTATCATCCTTTTTAAATTCTACAATTGATTTGTCATATGAGGGCTGGCCCTGTGCTTTTATGAATTCTGCAATACGGGTTATCTCCTTTTCGGAGATATATGCCCCGTGAATTCTCAAAAGCCGTGATGTGCCGGGCGGAATGAAAAGCATATCGCCCATTCCAAGAAGTTTTTCAGCACCCATGCTGTCAATGATAGTACGCGAATCCACCTTGGAGGAGACCTGAAAAGATATCCGGCTTGGAAAATTAGCTTTAATAACACCTGTCAGGATGTCAACGGACGGCCGCTGGGTTGCAACGAGGAGGTGAATTCCTGATGCGCGGGCCATCTGGGCAAGCCGTGCGATATATCCTTCCACATCACGGGCTGCGATCATCATCAGATCAGCAAGCTCATCTATCACAATCACAATATAGGACATTTTCTTAAGTCCTTCCGGAAAAGCCCTGCCACTCTCAAGTTCTTTCTCGATTTTTTTATTATACTGTACAATATTCCTTGTCCCTCTTTCCGCTATCTGCCTGTACCTTCTTTCCATCTCCTCTACAGCCCACCGGAGGGCGATAGCTGCCTGTTTAGGATCAACTACGACAGGGTGCAGAAGATGGGGTATTCCGTCGTAAGGGAAAAGTTCAAGCCTTTTAGGATCAATCATGAGAAAACGGACTTCGTCAGGGGTAGCCTTAAAAAGGATACTGCATATTACTGTATTTACAAAAATGCTTTTGCCAGACCCGGTAGTGCCAGCGACCAGCAGGTGGGGCATGCGGGAGAGGTCGTTTATTATTGCTCCGCCTGCTATGCCTTTCCCAAGGCCGATTGTGAGCCTGGACTTTGAGTTCAGGAATTTATCACGTGAGACAATATCTTTAAAAGAAACCGTTTTTCTTGTTTTGTTGGGCAGTTCAATTCCTACAACAGATTTTCCAGGGATGGGAGCAATCCTGACGCTCATTGCTTTCAGGGCAAGAGCCAGGTCATCAGACAAACCCACGATTCTGTTTAATTTTATTCCCGGAGCAGGTTCAAACTCAAATCTGGTAATAACAGGCCCGGGGCTGATTTCAGCGATTTTGCCTCTGACGCCAAAATCAGACAGTTTCCGGATGAGGATTTCAGCATCATCCATAAGTGCTGTTCTGTCTATTTCAATACTGTCTTCAATCGGCGAATCAAGCAGGCTCAGGGGAGGCAGTTTGTAGTCTATTGAGGGCTCTTCAGGGACAACCTCAAAGTCAAAATCTGTGCGCTCCTTCAGACCTTCTTTTTCAGAGTATATGTTTATTGGTATGTCGCCTGGTTTGTCTTCAATGGATGTTTTCGCTGTAATGGCAGGGACTTTTTCATCATTACCTCTGTTTAGCGCCTTTTTCTTTTTTTTTTCGAACAAAAGGTTCTTTGTTGCTTTTACAAACAGTGTACTGACTGTCTGAAAAAAAGTCTGCACATATGAAATTATAATTTTAGATAAAGATGTACATATTTTCATATATGAAATTTTTGTCAGGCCCATACTGACAAGCAAAAACACAAGGACAAGAAGAAGATATGTGCCGAAAGTGTTGAGATATTTTGTAGACATTTGGGACAGGGCAATGCCCACAACCCCGCCTGCATTAAAAGAATTTTTATAAACCTTCAGTTCTCCCATTAAAAGGCTTAGAAAGATCTCAACACATAAAAACAGAATAAAATAGAAAAACAGCCGGATATAAAACTTATAGGGAAAATCAGGACGAAAAAGCAGTTTAATTGAGAACAGAAAAACAGAAACCGAGACTAAAAATGCACCTATTCCTAAAACCTGAAACATCCAGCTTGATAAATATGAGCCTATAACCCCTCCACAATTGTATATTTTATCAGGAATATGTGAGTATCCTGTTGAGAAGGATGGGTCATCCGGGTGATAAGTAATCAGACAACAGGTTACAAAAACAATGATCCCTATAAGAATTATTCCAGTGACTTCGCGCCAACGGTTTGTTCTGGCTTTTTTTTTGGATGCCATTTAAAATACCTTAGGAATGAATTCCCGAAGTTTGTTTTGTTTGTCGTTCCCGCCCCGGTGTAATCGGGATAAACTCCCACAGGGGATCCGGAAAAATGAAAGACCATAGTAAAAGTGTGGCTCTGGCACGTTTTCGACCAAAGAGTGTAATTTATCCGGACTTTACAGTCAATATCAAAATTTGTGTGTTTCAAAAATCTTGACTTTGTCCATTTTGCATTATAAATTCTTCAAGTATATACAACCTTCAAAAAACGGGGAGTCAATCATGTCTGTAAACAAAGTAATTCTTATCGGAAGATTAGGGAAAGACCCTGAAGTAAGGTATTCAGGCAGCGGAACTGCTGTAACAAATTTTAATATGGCAACAACGAGGAGATACAAAAAGGATAATGAAAAAGTTGAGGAAACAGAATGGCACAGGATTGTTGCTTTTGGCAGAACTGCGGAGGTATGCGGAGAATATCTCCAGAAAGGCAGACAGATATATGTAGAAGGGCGTTTGCAGACCAGGGAGTGGGAGGACAAGGAGGGGAATCGCCGCTGGACAACAGAGGTGATTGTTGAGAGGATGCAGATGTTAGGTGGCCGTGACGACAGGGGGCGGGTTGAGGCTGAGTCTTCGGAAAGTCCATTCGACAAAACTCCTGACAACATTCCTGATGATGTCCCTTTCTGATTGCGAAGCAGGGACGGACAGTTGAAAAGCCGGGCACAGAGGACCAGACTTTTGCATGCCCATGGAAGGGGCTTGCAGAGCTGTCAGCTTTAACAATGATAATAAGTCTTGTTTAGTAGCTGAACGAAACCCCTGTTTTTTGTCAGCGCGGCGTATGTAGGAGCTGGCTTTAGCCGCGAAAAACAGACCTGTTGCAGCGTAATATCGCGCCTGAAGGCGCTCCTACAGAAAATTATTGATCAGATTTTAACCTGAATCAGGACTTTCCGTTCAGGCACTATTTAACAAAAGAACCGGGCAACCCCTTATATTGACCAGAACCAAATTTTTATTCTCTTTTTTGGCTGACTGCTGAAAGCTGATAGTGCTTTTGGGTATTTTAAAGCTTTGGCAGAGCCATTTAGCTCTGACCCTGACCGCAAGACGGGGGTTTCTAAACTGCATTTAATTAAAACATGGCCAAATTTCTTCTGATTCTTTTTCTTTTCGTTCTTTTTTCAATTGTATGTTTCAGGTATATTCTGAAACACCAAAGCAAAAAAAGAGGAATGGTTTTTTTAACTGTCTGGGCAGTGGTTGCTGCGCTTATGCTGCTGGAGACCTATTTCCGTTTTTTCTATATTAAAAGCGATGCCTTTGGCATGTTAGGAACTAATTTTTCAAAAAAATACTATAAAAATGATAAATGGCACTTCAGAGACTCGGGCCTTCCGCTTTCAGAATTAAAGCCCAATATCATTATTTTAGGAGATTCATTTGCATACGGACATGGCTTGAAAAGCCCCGAAGACAGATACAGTAACATACTGCGTGAAGAATTAGGCCAATACCATATTATAAACATGTCAAAGAACGGGGCGTCCACTGAAAATGAAATCGGGTATTTGCTGAAAAATCATTGTCCTGGGACTGACACTGCACTGGTAGTGCTGAACTATGTTTTTAATGATATTGAAGATTCTATTCCTCTTGAACAGCGTTACAGGAAAAAAACGCCTGACAAAACAGTTGGCATGCTGCTTAAGTTCAGTGAGTTGTTTACCCAGGTATATTACCGGTTCATATATCCACTTGACGAGGTAAACAGGAACTATATCAACATGCTGACAAGTGCATACGATGACACTGAAATCCTGCAGGAGCATGTGCACAAGATCAGGATTTTGGATTTTATTGTAAAGGACCTTTATCAGGCGAAGCTTGTAATTGTGGTATGGCCGTATCTGCGCAGTATTAGATATACCCCGCAGTATTCCAGAATACTGAATGCTTTCAAGGAATTAAAAATCCCATACATTGACCTTGTTGAGAACTTTAAACCGTACAATAGCAGAGAATTGATGCTGAGCACGCAGGACCCCCATCCCAGCAAGCTGGCAAATAAAGTTGTCAGTACTATAGTTAATGATTATATTATGAAGGAATTATGGACTGTTGAAAAACGCCCATCTGCTGCGTTGTACTTACCATTCGACATTGCGACGTACGAACAGGCACGCCTCATTCCTAATAATTTCATCTGCCTTGCATCCGAACGTTTTTGAACAGCCCCATAGAAACGACTTTTAAACATACCTGCTGTCGGAATAAACAGTTCAAAATTCAGCTGCCTGAGTTGGTGCTGGACACAAAACCTGAATATACTGCCCCCGGGTTACCAAACAAAAACAGTTATTATTTTTATTGACAAGGGTCTTTTATATGGTATTTTTTTTGATGGAATCTGTTGAAAAGTTGAAGTAAAACCTGCTGAGTCACATCTTGATCAGTTGTAACCCAGGAATTTGCAGTTCCGGTTTCAACGGGAATGCAAATTCCGGGTTTAAGATGAGAGCTGCATGTCAAATGAAGATCGAAGGTAAACTCAATTCTTTTTGAAGGAGCATGTTATGAAAAAAACAGAAAAACTTTCAAAAGACAGGGGAATGATGAGGCGTTCTTTTTTAAAACTTACCGGACTTTCATCAGTGGGGCTGAGTCTGGGATTCCCATATTTTTCAAGGTGGGGCAATGTTAGTGCTGATGATCAGACAGCAGCTAAATCTGCAACCAGATGGAAAACCGACAATGAAGGCAACACATATTTTATTCCTACAAACATCAAAACAGATAAAGTGAATGATCAGAGACTGATAACTGCCAGAGTAGATGGGGGCTGGAAGACATATCCCGTAAGGGAGTTTGATAATGAGTTTCATGAATGGTGGATAATGGAGAGGTTGTGGTACTATGACAAGCTCATTGCTTTTTTTAATAATGAAACTGATGAACTGGGCATACCAAACGGCGGGCATCACAACCCTGTGCTTGCCACATACGGGAGAAGATTCAACAGGCGTGGGGACAGTGATTTTCACCTCAACTCTGCAGTTAAAGGGTATACCATTCTGCCAAAAGAGGAAAACATTGATTATATCAGTGAAGAATTGGATAAAATATACAAAGCAGGTGAGGAGGGCAAGGCAGACCTGCCGATAGACATCTTTAAATTCAGAAAAGATCTTTATCAGGACAAGAGTCTGTGGGACAAGACAAAGTTTGGAACCCTTGAACTCTACACTGGCCGGCCAATAAATGCAGCGGATGAAGCTGGGAATTACGGTTTTAAAGAAACCAAAACATTTCAGAATATTATGGCAAACCCCATGTCAACACTTACATATATGACTCTTTTCTCCACAGAAGGAGGCCAGGCGTTTTTTAAAGGCCTGGAAGGAGAAGAACCGGAATGGACATTTAAAGGTTTTAGCTGGCTCATATCAAATTATAATCCTGACAACACTGAGTATGAAAAGAAAATGGCTGCCTACAATAATGATGCACACTGCAAATATCATGGGGGGTCCTGCGATATTGCTGTAAATCTTTTTGTTATTGTTGAGCAGTTTAACACCTCACCGGGCTATGATCCTGAGGGCCGCGGCAGACGTGTGGTTCCGCCTTACGACTACACTTCTGACATGTCTAACATGACTGTTATAAAGCCTGAAAAAAACAGTAAGAGGCTTACAAAAGAGGACAAGATTGAGCTGATTAAAAAATTAAGGATACCTGTGTAGGTAAAAAGGTTTTTTCCGTTCAGATGCTAAGTAGTGCCTGACCGAAAAGTCCTGATTCCGGTTAAAATCTGATCAATAATTTTCTGTAGGAGCGCCTTCAGGCGCGATATTACGCAGCAACAGGTCTGTTTTTCGCGGCTAAAGCCGGCTCCTACATACGCCGCGCTAACAAAAAACAGGGTTTCCGTTCAGACACTAAGTCTAATGATGTGAGGAGAAATCCAAGTATTGTTCAAGTCATTTTTTCAAGATAATCTGTAAAAATGGCTTCATGCTCTTCCTCATCACTGAGAACACTTTGAATAATTGAAAGTATTTCCGGGTAGTCTTTCATCTGCTTTAGCTGAGCTGAATATCTTTTTCGGGCTGATTTTTCAAGCTCTATATCCTTTTCAAGCATGGTTTTAATATCAATGCTTTTGTCTGTATCCCAGTTTCTGAACTTTGGTGTTCCACCATGCTTTGTTATGAGATCAGAGAAAAACAGGATGTGAGACATCTCGTCAAGGGCTGCTGACTTGAATGCTTCAGCCATCATGCTGTCAATGGACTGAGCTGTAATTCTGTGGCAGATATACTGGATAGCGGCCCTGAACTCCTCGTTCATGTTAAGTTCCAACTCATGCATGACAGAGTCTCTGTCAGCATCACTTTTGAATTTGATCATAGTTTTTATGGTTTTTACATATCTCTGCAGGAGCACCTTTCAGGTGCAATTATATCGCGGCTGAAGCCGCTTCTGCAATCAATTATCATATATAAATATTTTAGACATTGTGTATATATTTTCCGAATTCTGTTCCCCTGTATTCCTGATTCTATCAGCACTGGTTTTTATAATTCGGTTCAATATCTGATTTTTTAAGCATTAGAGAATTGGTGACTACAAACAGGGAACTTATTGCCATGGCAGTCATTCCTATAATAGGGTGAAGCAGCCCCATTACGGCAACCGGTATGGCTATTAAATTGTAAAAGAATGCCCAGAAAAGATTTTGCTTAATCTTTTTAAATGTATTGGATGAGAGCTTGATAGCTGATATCACAGCGCTGAGTTGTCCCCTGACCAGGGTAATATCAGATGATTCAATGGCAATATCGGTTCCGGTTCCAATAGCAATTCCAACATTTGCCTGGGTCAGGGCCGGGGCGTCATTAATTCCGTCTCCCACCATAGCAACCATTCCCAGTCTGTCCTGCAGCCTCTTAATTTCCTCAACCTTGTCCCCGGGCATTACCTCTGCAAGAACCCGTTCAATACCTACTCTTTTCGCTATGGCATCTCCAGTCCTCTTGTTGTCGCCTGTAATCATAACGGTTTCAAACCCCATGCTGTTGAGCTCTCTGATTGCATCAACCGAATCAGCCTTTAGTGTATCTGCAACAGCAATTAACCCGGCCAGCTTGTTGTCAACAGCGATAAGCATCACGGTTTTGGCCTCATCCTCAAGCTTCTCAAGTAAATCCTTCATGGGCTCAATGGGTACCTGGGCCTGTAGCATAAGTTTAGGGTTTCCCACTTTAACGTCATGTCCATTCACCTTTCCTTCAACGCCCTGCCCGGTAATCGACTGGAAATCCTTAAGATCATAGAGTGTGAACCTTTTTCTTTTTGTCTCATTTACAATGGCCTGGCCCAGCGGGTGCTCGGAACCGGCTTCGACTGAACCTGCAATCCTTAAAATCTCATTCCTGTCAAAACCATTGCAGGGGACAATATCCGTCACACCCGGTTTGCCGCTGGTGATGGTTCCGGTCTTGTCAAAAACAATGGCTTTAACATCCTGGAGTGTCTGAATTGCTTCGCCGTGCCGAATAAGAACACCTTTTTCAGCCCCCATGCCGCTTCCAACCATCAGGGCAGTAGGCGTTGCCAGACCAAGGGCGCAGGGACAGGCAATGACCAGCACGGTTATGGAGGCAAACAGAGACAGGGGGATAATTCCCAGAGATGGATTAACCCATGGCAGATAGTCCTGTGCCCAGGCGGCAATATTGGTAAAGAAAGCCGGAAATATCAGCCAGGAAGCAAACGTAACAACAGCAATGGAAATAACCACAGGGACAAAATAAAAAGTAACCCTGTCGGCAAATTCCTGGATCGGAACCTTCGTCCCCTGGCACTCCTCCACCATCTTGATTACATTTGAAAGAAAGGTGTCTTTACCGATCTTGGTTGCCTTTACATGTATAAGTCCCTGCTGATTGATTGTGGAGCCTATAACCTCATCACCATCTTTCTTTTCAACCGGCATGGACTCACCGGTTGCCATGGATTCATCAACACTGCTTGTGCCTTTTACCACAATTCCGTCAGTGGCAATTTTTTCTCCCGGTTTTATTACCATTGTGTCGCCGACCTGAACCTTTTCAATGGGCACTTCAACCTCTTTGCCATCGATCAGGAGGCGGGCGCTCTTGGCCTCAAGCTTCAGGAGTTTTTTGATGGCCTGTGAAGCCCGTCCCCGTGCCATGGTTTCAAGATACCTTCCTATAAGATGAAAGGCCATGATCATGGCTGCAGGCATTGCAAAACTGGGTATGTCAATAAAAAATGAGGCTATGGCAATTAAATAGGATGCAAAAACACCTAAAAAAATCAGAGCATCCATGCTCGGGCTCAAATGCATCAAGCCTTTTATGGCGGATCTGTTTGTTTGATGACCAGCCCAGAAGACAACAGGGGTGGCAAGTATAAACATAATCCAGTGGTGATAAAGGTGAAGAGCATGGATGTGTACAAGCCACATCAGCAGCATGAGAAGGGTCATCGGGCCTGTAAATGCCCAGGCAATGATCAACCGATTCCTTGCAGCTTTAACCTTTTTAGTATCCTCATCTTCCTCCGCAATTTTTTCAGGAGCTTCTTCTTCCTTAATATAATAGCCTATACTGGTGATTGTGTTTTTTAAATCGGTTATTCCTGTTTTGTCGGGCAAATACTCAACAGTTGCCTTTTCAGTGGCGATATTAACGGAGGCCTTCAAGACGCCGTCCATTTTGTTTAATGTCCTTTCTACTCTTGATGAACATGCAGCGCAGGTCATGCCTCCGACAGGCAGTGTTATTTTTTCGGCTTTTACCTCATAACCCATATTGGTGATGGCATTTATAAAAGTAAATTCATTGGCCCTCTCAGGGTTAAACTCTATGGAGGCTTTTCCCGTAGCCAGGTTTACGTTTACTTTATCTACCCCATCTATTTTCAGTATTCCTCTTTCAACCCTGGAAGAGCAGGCTGCACAGGTCATCCCCCCAACTTGAAGGGCTATTTTTTTTGTTTCCATATTTTAAATTTGCCTCCGATTATTGTTGCCCTGGACAGTTATATCGCACCAGCTGTATTTTATTTGCGTTTTTGCAGGGCCCGATTACACGGGACTTTTTTGTGCTTTAACATCTGGACAATGTGCTGTGTTTCAGCACCGTATTCCCGCCTTATTCTTCCTTTGTACTATAGCCCTCTTCGATAATAATGGCTTCAATATCAGTTAAACTTGTAATTTCGTCGTCATAAACAACCCGTACGTTTTTATTTTCAAGGGAAACTTTAACGTCTCTGACAGCACTGTTTGAGCTCAGTGCATTAGTCACAGCCTTAACACAGTGTTCACAGCTCATACCTAAGACAGGAATTTCAGCAGTTTTTTCCATTTTTGTACCTCCTCGTTGTTTTAAATTTACATGTTCCTGTTATGAATTTTAATTCAGTTCGGTTGCCTCAACGCCGGCCCCTGTTTGAATATTTAAAAACCGCATTGATGAGCTCGTCAATTTTATTTTGTCCCTTGCCCTTTACTATGGCATTGCTGACGCATGTCTCAACATGGCGTTTCATGACTATTTTAGCAACACCATCCAGCGCCTTTTCTGCCGCGGTAATCTGGGTTATAATGTCAATGCAGTATTGCTCTTCCTCAACCATTCGCATGATGCCGCGAATCTGCCCCTCAATTTTTCTCAGCCGGGTTAAAGCAGCTTTTTTTACTTCCACGTTAATCATAGGGCCTCCTTCTCCTCTTGACATACCCTACCAGGGTATAGTATATACAGTTAAACATAAATAAACGCCTGTGTCAAGAAGCTGATTGAAAAAAGTACAAAAAATTTTATTTTCCTCTTGACATACCCTACTGGGGTATAGTATATTATGAATAAACCATAACTTTACCTGTCTGTCAATAATTTATAAAGTTCGCATATGGACAAAGGAGGTTTGCGATGAGCCCGGAAACATCTGGAAAAAAGCGGGAAATTATAGGCGTTGAAGGAATGACCTGTGTAGGGTGTGCCAGAACTCTTGAAAATGAGTTCAGAAAGTTTGATGATATAGAATATTCAGTAAGTTTTGATGACAAAAGTGTAACCGTGACTTACTCTCCCGAAGGGTATGGCAGGGAAGACTTTGAAAAGGCTATTGAATCTCATGGCTACAGGATCAAGAAATGAAAACAGGGGGATTTTAACTGTCATCCCAACGTATTGACGCAGATTCAGTGCTGGATGAATCAGGCTGAAGAAAAAACAGATAACCACTGAAATTCTCACAGGGGAAGAATCTTTCAAGAACAGCACCCCTCGAGTAAACACTTGATCGTTTGCCTGAAGGAATGCCGCGCTAAACCCCGGGTGAGATAATAAATTTAAGAAAGGGGAAGGAAAAAATGGATTGGAATAAAGAAGCAAAAGAAACGGTTGAAAGGATACCAATGCCGGAAGTTATGAAGAATATGACTATTCTTTATGCAGAAAAACTTGCGAGGAAGAACAACAGAAAAGAGGTGTCCATGGAAGAGGTTGTTCAGACCAGGGATGACTACTTCGAGCTGTTCGGGGATACCCTTATGAAAAGGCTTAAGGAGAACCGCGACAAAGGTGTGTCTGATGATGCTGTTGACCCCCAGATTGCGCTTAACGAAGGGCCTCTTCTTTATCAGTTTGACCTCTGCCATATGAGATTCATAGGTTGTACACGCCAGCTTATAGATGTGGTTGACCTTGCCAAAAAGCTTAAAAAGAAAATGGAAGAATGGAAGGTGACGGAAATGATTGCCGATAAATTTGATGTCCCCTTTATGCCCCACACAAATTTTACAGTCTCTATTTCAGCATGTCCCAATAACTGCACGGCAGCAGAGGTCAAGGATGTCGGAATTCACGGTATTGCTATTCCAGAGCTGACCAGTCCGGAAAAATGCACGAAGTGCAGAAAATGTATGGAGGCATGTCCTGACAAGTGTATTATGATGGAAAAAAGCGGTCCTGTGATTATCAAGAAGCACTGTAAGCAGTGCGGAGCATGCGCAATTGAATGTCCTGAAGAGGCAATGACAATTGTCAAAAAAGGTTACCGTTTTATGGTTGGCGGACATTTCGGAAGATGGCATCATGTTGGTCAGGAACTTTTTAAGATAGGTGATGAGGAAAAAGTTTTTAAGGCTCTGGAGGCATCTATTAAGCTGCTCAGGGAGAAAGCAGTAAGTGAAGAACATCTTTACCACATGGTAGAGCGCTACGGCCTTGAGCCAATATACAAGGAGCTTTGTTAAACCCGAATATTGCAATAGATTGTCGCCCGGTTATGACCTGAGTCGTAAAAAGCCCTGAAAACCTTTGTGTGTCATTTCCGCCCCGATAACACCGGGATAAATAACAACGGGAATTCAGTATGTTCAAGTGGTAAGGTTTTTTGTGGATACCCGCTGCAGTTTATCCCGACAAAGACGGGGCGGAAATGACAACTTTTTTACGGGAGCATCAATTGTCAGAATATGGAAAAAAAACAGAAAAACCAGGAGGATTTTATTATGACCCCGTCAGCTAACAGCAGTCAGCAGCACGAGTGTGTTATTTGTGGAAACGCAACCAGCTATCCCATAGAACTTAACGAGAAGATGTACTGTTCATCCGGATGCATAAGCAAGTATCGTGAAGAAGTCGGGGAGCGCCAGTTTGAGAAGGATTCAATAGCTACTTTTGAGAAAAAGAGGGATACCGGATGGATTCCTGAACGTGCGCTGATGTATATAAACATGTGTCAGCGATGCAGTAAAAACCTGAAGGCAATGTGCAAGGGCAACCAGTATGTGAGCGGCCTGCACCGTGAAGAATTAAGGCGCAGTGAGACTGTGCCATGGTGTTGCCATGCAAGGTTCAACCTGAGTTCATCTCTTTCCGACGGGACAGTTCCTCTGGATTCAGCCCGAAAGATTCAGGCCATTGCTGAGGAGATGGTAAAAAATCCACAAAAATGTGAAGATGTTGTCGGGCCTGAAGATCTTAGGAAAAAGATGGCAAAGCCGGGTGGTCTTAAGGGTGTAACTACAACTATCCTGGATATTGCGGCTGCTGAAATGGCAAAAAATTGTGAATACAAACAGATGGAGGATAAAACCCCGAAAGAGGACGGAGAAATTATGATTCACTATGCAGCCTGTGTTGAGTGTGATCCTGTGTTTGGTGCAGAGTGTGAAGAGCAGGCTGTGGAGAAAGAGATGAATGACTGTGTTGATGAAGTCAGTAAAATGACACACCTCAGATGGTGCGAACACACTCTTCAGGCCCTCTCTGCTCTGCTTCTTGCAAAGAATATGACAAGGGAGCGTCTCCAGAGCCTTATTAATTCTGCTGAGGAAATTTCAAAAGAAAAAAACGATCCAGGGCTCAATACACGTCATCTTTTTATTGCCCTGGGCAGATCGGTTGAATAATATATTTGTCTGAAAATTCAGACTGTTTGGCAATACAGGCAGTCTTTTCAGAGGGAGAACATTGATGGACAGGATTGACGACGGCTATTACTTTATGTTTGAAATAGGGTGGTTTATGGACCTTCTGATCCCTACAATTGTCAGGGTTACAGACAATTGTATTAACCTCATTGGAAGTAAACCGTGTGAACAGAAAGATCTTAAGCCGTGCTGTGTGCCCTGTGGTGGTGCTGAAGAGATAATAAAACTGTTGCCTGATGACCCTTCTGTCATGGCCTTTAAAACCTTTGATTCTCTTGTTCCAGTAAGAGGACTGGAGAATCTTGCCGAAGAGTTGGAGAAATATCTTGATAAAGAAGAACTGAGGGATAAGTATTTCAATACAAAGGCGAAAGTCAGAAGGCAGGCAACACTGGACAGAATAATGAGCGATTATAAGGTGCTGTCAAGTATGGATGAATGAAAACCTGTGTATAACAAAAAATCATGGAGTTAAAATGGAATGGGACAGGGAAGCGGTAGAAGAATTTGTTAAAATGCCTCTTGCTGATGTTATGAAGGAGACCGGTAAGCTTTTTACCGAGAAGCTTGCCAGGAGGAACAGGAGCGATTGTGTGACTCTGAAGGAGCTTGAGGAAACAAAAAGGGTTTATTATGACAGGGTTCCTGAGGGTGTGAGAAACAGAGAATTAGACAAGAGAATTGCAGAGGGTGAGGCTGGTTTGAGGGAGCGCATGGAGAAATCAGCCAGGGAAATTTTAGAGAGAGATGTGGACCTTTTTAATGTGAACCTGTGCCATGCAAAATATTTCCGTTGCATTTCCCAGAACATTGAGGTCAGGGAGCTGAAGAAGGAGGTAGAACAAAAGCTGCGTGATTTAAAAGTCAGCGAAATGATTGCTGACATGCTCCGTGATGATGAGAGAATTCTTGCCCATCATAAGCTGACTGTTTCTGTTTCAGGCTGTGTTAATGGCTGTACCGGGCCTGAGACCAGTCCTTTCGGTGTAGCTGGAGTGTCCAAACCCATGATTACTGCCGCGCAGTGCACAGAATGTTTTACCTGTGTTGACAGGTGCAGGAAAAACGCTATTCTGATAAGAAAAGGAAGGCCTGAAATCGATGCTGCAGCCTGCGACCGGTGCGGTAACTGTATAAAATTTTGTCCAAACAATGTTTTTGTCTCTGAAGAGAGCGGATACAGGATATTTGTTGGCGGAAAGTTCGGAAGATTTCACCATGACGGGTACGAGCTTTTTAAAATAGCAGACAAGGAGACCCTTATGAAGGCTCTGGAGGCAACTGTTGAGCTTATCAGAGAAGAATCGATTGGAGAGGAGAGCCTGACCTCTATATTAAACAGGGTTGGAGTGGCCCCTATATTTCAAAAGCTTTATCAGGAAAACAGCGATACCACAAAAAAGGTTAAACTTAATATTACAGGTATGAGCTGTAAAAACTGTGTTGGACACGTTACAAAAGCACTGGAAAGAGTGAAAGGGGTGACGGGTGTTAAGGTTGATCTGACATCTCAACTGGCCCTGGTGGAGTTTGATTGCACCAGGGCATCCGTGAAAGAGCTGGAAAAAGCCATTGAGGATGCTGGTTACGGTATTGCACGTCAACCGGCATCACCAGGAACATCGGGCATTAGCGGTAGTTGTTGTTAGTGTTTTTCAGAGTGTAAACTGGCAGGTGAAATCAGAAGGCTTACTTGACAATGGAATTTTCTTGTTATACTTAAAAAAGACAGCGACAGAAGGAAACTGTTTTTTTCTGAGTTGCTCTTCACAGGAGCATGAATAAACGTCTTCAATAAGTCCACAGGGCTTTGATGGTATATACACAATATGAGACACTTTAGAAAATTATCACTTTTGCCTGTATTTCTGCTGCTGACAGTATGGGTGTTTCCCATACTGGCACATGCAATACCTTCAGAATGTGTGGGGTGTTTTAAGGCAGATTGCCAGTGCGGATGTAAAAAAAATGCCCCTTTGCATAAACACAGTGATAAACACAGTAACAAACATGTTTCTAAACATAAAAGCCTGTCAAAAAGCAACCATTGCAAATGTACCATAAGTAAAACCAGGAGCAATGACAACTCTTTTTGCGTAAGCTCAAAGAATGAAAAAGGGCAGGCTTTAAGTTTTTGTGAAATTACTTTTCAAAAGCAGGAATACAGGAATAATCCTAAAAAAGCCTTTTTTAAAAGGGACTCCTGTCTTTCAACATCCCAAACCATATTTCTGATGAAATCCTCCTTTCTTCTGTAAACCATTCATTCCACTCTATTGCACCTGAACCACACAGGTCTGGTAAAATTTTATACAAAACATTGTAACATTATGGGTTTAATAGTTCGTATCGGAACAAGCGACCTGCTCTTCGACATAATTGTCGAACCATTAAAGCAATTGTCGAACTTATGAAATGATTCGTCAATCATAACCTGTTGTTATATCATCTAATTTGTCCTGGCACTGTTCTTGATGTATTAAACAGGACAAATTCATTTAGCCGGCAAATGCATTTTGTGCTTTTTTACCTTTGTCCGTAACAGGTTTGAACACAGTTACCTTTTTACTTGCGCACAGCTCATTGCTGTACTGTTAGTATAAGCTTATAACCGAATGTTTGTAACTTTTTTTACAGGAAGGAAATAATCATGGAAAGTAAAATCAGTATGAAAAACTTGATATCAGCAACTGCTTTTATTGCGCTTATTATGTTTTTTGCCCAGCCATTTGCATATGGGCAGGGATGTGGTGGTCCCGGCTATGGGGGAGGCATGCCGGGTGATGGCTCAGGATACGAGGATATGCCGGGCTATGATGATGGCCCTGGCGATGGAGGTATGCCTGGTGATGGCTCAGGATACGGACATATGCCGGGTTATGATGATGACCCTGGCGATGTAGATATGCCGGGTTATGATGATGGACCTGGATACGGACATATGCCTGGTCATGGTCCTGGATACGGTCACATGCCTGGTCACGGTGGAGGTTACTGGTACTCAGATAATTCGCTTGTATCAGAAAGTGTTGAAAAAGATCTGCCAATGAATTCCATTGACCGAATGTGGAATGATATAGAGGGTATTAATGTCAGCGTAATGCCGATGATGGCATATAATCTTATGGGCAGGTGGAACATGGTGGAACTCAAATCAGTTCACACTGCATCGGATCTGTATGTTTATGCAAGGTGGTGGGACAGTGCGCCGAGCGTTTACAAAAAGATGTGGGTCAAAACCTCTGATGGGTGGCAGCAGTCAAGTGAGGATGAGGATCGTCTGGCCTTTATCTGGAATATTGATGATTCAATACCATGGTTTGATTACAAAGGTTATGGTCATCACAGCGGCATGGGTGGGTGTGCGCTTCTGTGCCACATAGACCCCGAGGACTATACGAAGCTTAAGATGTCCACCAAATATGTTGGTGGTACGGCAGATGTGTGGCACTGGAAGTCAGCAAGAACAAACCCCGTAGGGTTTTCAGATGACCAGTTCATGGATACTGAAAAACGGAAAAACGATAATGGTACATCTGCATATAAGGATAATAAATTAGAGGATGGTGACACGCCGGCTTTTATGTCCAGTGGAGGACCAGGTAAATCCGCGTTTTTACTTGAAGCAGATGCAGTTGCCTTTGATGATGCACTTTTTGCAGAGGGTGACACAGTTCCTGCCTATGTTTTAAGGATTCCTGCAGGAGACCGGGCGGATTTGCAGGCATACGGAGTATGGGCTGACGGTTACTGGACGGTAGTGTTAAAGCGCAGTCTTAAGACCGGCTCTGCAACTGATGTTCAGTTTGCAGACACGGGTGATGTTTATCCGTTCTCCCTTTCAGTTTTCAACAATGCAGGGGATGAGGACCATCTTAAAAGTGGTGTTATCTATATGAGCTTTCAGTAAAGTGTTTGGCAATGCTGCTAAAAAAATTGACAATACGCGATTTTTCAGAAGGAGGAAAGACCATTAAGGAGACGTGTAAAAAGCTTGTAACTTTAACAATTACTGCCACTTTTATCGGAATTTTGGGTTCTGTCACTGCGCTCAGTGCCGGTGAAACCAGATACCCGTGGCCCAGCTGGCGCCACGATTTATTGAACACTGCGGCAGCACCGGACTCTGGTTACCCAACCGATAATACCGTTCTCTGGAAAGTTGACCGGTCTGACCGTCCTGATCTGCCCGGGACACCTGCTGCAGCCGGAGGACCTGTGGTGGTGGATAAAGGCATGGTTTTTACAACTGGCAGAGGTATTGTTGAAGCTGTGGACCAGTTTACAGGTGAAACACTTATATGGTCAAGGTCTTTTCCTCATAAAAACACAACCTCTGAACCTGAGGGCATTCCATATGACTGGTGCTATAATGATGTTCCGACCCTGGAATCTAATACAGGCTGGTGCTATGTTGAAGATCCTGCCGATTGCCCGTCATGGTGCTTTGAATGTACCACGGATAAGCCTGACTGTTCAAAATTTTCCCTCATTCAGCCCCTGGCCTTTCCGGAAGGATATGCTCAATTTATTTCAGGACCTACCCTTGATACGCCGAACAGCAAAATTATATTTGGAACTTTTGACGGGAGGGTCATATGTCTGAACATGGATACAGGAGAAACCATCTGGGAGCGTACACCTTTTAAAGATCCCGGCGGACCAAATGAGAATGCACCCTGGTTTGACCAGAAGTTTGCATGGCACCTTTCACCCCCGTCAATTCATGATGGAAATGTTTATATTGGCTCGTTTCTGCCGGGTTTCTACTGGATCTTTCGTTCATTTCCATATGTTTTCAGCACTGATGAAGAGACCTATCATCCAGCCAGGGTGAACAAAGCCGGCCCGGCCATGTTTAGCACAGTAGGTGCGGGTGCACACTGGGGCAATCATTTTGGAACCTTCTGGGTTGGACATGACGGATGGTTTTATGCGCTGGATGAAGATGACGGATCCATCCTCTGGGACTGGGACCCTCAGGGATGCGGAATAACCAATATTCCTCCTGTTGACAATGACGGGAATGTTTATATCAATGATGATTTTCATACCACTAACTGTTTCGGACTTTTCAGGAGTTTTAAAAGCAATGGTGAGCATAACTGGACATTCGGGCCGACACCTGTAGCCCAGGGAGGATCACAGTCCATATCAGGCGACACTATCTTTTTCCCTGGAAGTGATGGGGTGCTCTGGGCCATGAACAAAAATACCGGAGCTCAAAGGTGGACATACCATGGAGGGTTTTCAATAAAAGGGGCCTCAGGATTAACTGCAGGCATAGCTATTGATGAAACACATGGCTGGGTGCTTGGTTCTTCTGACAATGGACATATCTTCGTAGTGAACAAAAAAACCGGGGCTCTGGTCAGAGAGGCATATATTGGAGTTCCCGAGTGGAACCCCGGAGACGATATCCCGTCAAGCGGTTTCTGGTTTTCAGGTTCGGGGTCCATGGTTATCGTACCGTCCCAGACCCTGCTTTATATAGCAGCAACCGACTATGAACGTGCCTGGCAGGGACAGTTCATAAACGGAAAAGAGAAGCTTTTCTGTTATGATTATGGTTCAGGTAAAGAGTTAAAACTTGTGTGGGAATATCAGTTTTGTTCGGATGATGATCAGTGTGCTGACCTGGACTCACAGAATATTCTCAGGGGTTGGGATCAGCAAACTACGTCCTTTTATAATGTTCCGTCACCAAGCCTGTCAGACGGGCATGTTTATTACAATTCCTATAACGGTAAAGTTTACTGTTTCGGGGGTCCTTTTGACTCAACTGGTAACAAACCAGAGCCTGTTGATTGCCCTGCCAGAGTAGCAACAGGCAATGACAAATCCAAGCTGGATGTTTTGAGAAAATTCAGAGACCTGAAAATGGACAATACTGATATGGGCAAAAACCTGATAGCCCTGTATTACGAACACGCTGAAGAGATCTCCGGAATGCTGCTTGCCGATGAAGGACTGAAAAAAATGACCGCAGAAGTAATCAGCAGAATTGTTGAAAAACCCGGCTCATATAATAAAGAGTTCAGCGTTGATAATAAAACTGTCGCGGACATTTTAAATATAGCTGATTTGATCAAAACAAACGCAAGTCCTGCTCTTAAACAGGCAATAGAAGATATAAAGGAAGCAGTTGACAGCGACATTATATTTAATAAACTCTGGCCATAGCAAAGGGGTTTTATTATGAAAAATATGAGCATGTTTCAAAAAAGATCTTTAGAAATAAAACCAGTCACTGTTAAGAAAAAAACAGTATTGTTGCAGTCAAATAAGCAGAAACAGTCGGCCTCTGAAATAAAATTAAGTTTTGCTTATGAATGTAATAACCTGACAGGACAAATCGAATGGTACGGCAATATTGGTGAAAGGCTTGGATACTCATATGCTGAGTTTCCTGAAACACTGGAAAAGTGGGAAGAGATAATTCATTTTGACGACCTGGGCGGATTAACCAGCAGTATTCAGCACCATTTGGAAACAGACGAGCCGTATTTTGCAAAGTATCGTGTCCGGAGAAAGAACGGGGTTTTTACATATGTGTCTGATTGTGGAACTACCCTGTGGAACGGTTCAGGAATACCTTATAAACGGGTGGGGGTATTGATATTGCATATTTAACCAAATCTTAACCAGAGAATTTTTTTGTAACAGGACTGTGCCTTGCACACCCCACACATTAGTGCAGGGTTGAGAGACATGTATCAAAAATAATTAAAGTTAAAGAGCAAGTACACTCCGGCCAGAGGTTGGGTGGAGTATCACAAAAGGAGATGTAAATTGAAAAAACCTGATGGTATTTCAAAAAAAATATTATTTGTTTTTGTTTTGATGTTGTGCCTGCTGGTCAGGGATGAAACCATGGCTGAAATTGGGTTGAATCTGGATGGAGTAACAGGATCAGGGGTTGTCCCCAATGCTTTCGTGGTTCCTTCCGAACCATCTTCCAATTTATTCGATGAATGGAAAGGATTAAGTACACCAAAGATAGGGTTTCACTATGTTAACCTGGATTCCAATGATCTGACTGCCTACCATATAACCAAAGGATTTATGAATAGATTTGAATTAGGGTATACCAGACAGGTAATGGATTCTACCATGGATATGCATATTCTGCACGGTAAATTTCAATTTCTTGAACACAACTTCAGGGGAAACAGATGGATTCCAGCATTGGCCATTGGAGCAATTCATCGAAACATGGAGGGAGACATTCCAGGCAGTGATTATGGAAACGATTATTATCTGTCCGCTACCAAAATCATTCCAATTAAGATTGGCAGTGTTATCTCATTCAAGTTTGCTCCAACTGTAGGGATAAACTCAACAAAAGCCATTGCAAACGGTCTGTTTGGATTCAGCAGCAAGCGCAGAACAGGCTTTCAGGGGATATTTGAAATTATAACCGAGAAGGTTGTTTTTGGAATGGATTACAAGAGTCAGCCTGAAATTGATGACTGGACTGTTTATTTTCTAAGGTACAATGTTCAGGCTAACTTTCAGGTAGATTTTGCACTGGGAGATTTGGGTTCAGGACTTCACAATCAGTTTATTTTCGGAGTCAGTTACAGGTTTTAGCATTTTACCAGGAAGTAGAGTCTGTTTGAAACCGGATTTAATAATGACAGAAAAAACTTGAAAAATATAAATTAATTATTTATAAGGAGTTATCCAATCATAAAAATGGTTAGCATTAAAAAGGGGGAGGTGGTATGAACCAGCTGAATTTAAGAAGGATGCATAGAGCTGCAGGACTCATATCTGCCTTTTTTATTTTGCTCCAGTCCGGGACCGGTATTTTTCTCAGCCTTAGGGGGCTTTCCGTTTCAAGCAGTCATGCGCATAGTGAACCACTGACTGTCAGCCCTGACCATGAAAAAGAACAGTCCACAGACATGCAGCAGAAACCCGGTGAAAGTTCTGTAACTGACCAGCATGTTCGTGTAACCGGGGTGGCATTGTGGCAGAAAATCTCAGCAGATCTTCACCACGGGGGCGGGTTTCTGGTCAGTGTGTATCGTATATTGCTGGGAGTCTCTTTGATTTTTATGGCTCTTTCAGGAAGCACGATTTTTTACCTTACGAGAAAGACGACAAAAAAGTAATAATTTTTTTTAAATGCAAACTTTTCGCCTTATGAAAGCAAAAAAAGCATCTTTAATTTTTCAGGCGCCAATACTGCTGGCACTTGTTTTCTTTATTGCAGGTTCTTCATTTGCAATTGGCATTGGAGACCCGTATCCTGTTTTTACACAAACAAATTTTTTTGAAAAGGAGGAATGTTCTTACCTCCGGATAGATTTTGAAAAGGATTTTTCACTTAATGACCTGCAGCAGGATGTGGTTGTGGTCGAAATGCTGAATGTATACTGTGATACCTGCAGGAGGGCGGTTGACACTTTCAATGAACTTTATCTGAACATAAAAAAAGATCCGGACCTTTCTGAGAAGGTATGTGTTTTGGGTATTGCAGTCGGCAATTCATTTGAAGAGGTCCTTGATTTAAGGGAAAAATTCTGGCCACAGTATCCTATTATACCGGATCAACAGAAAAAAATATTTACTGTAACAGGGGAGATCCAGAAAATTCCTCACACCGATATTCTCAGGAAAGAGGCAAAAGGCTTTGTGATTGACTACCACACAGATGGGGCTTTTTCAAAGGATCGCTATCTTTCAATAATAAGGTTTGTTCTTCGGGGCAAGATTTCCGGGATTGAGCCCGGCAATATGGCTCCCCGGTATTCCTTTACTGCAGGTGGAAAGAATTTTGACGAAAAAAGTTTTGAAGGAAAAAGGGTAATTTTTTATTTTCCTGTTGACAGGGAATTTCCTCTGTCAATGGACACAAGAAAGCCTGAAAATCAAATTGAGGTATTTCGTAAAATACTGAAACTGTTTCCTGATGTTACGGTAGTTCTTTTTCCCTTCCCCGGTTTTTCCCTGAATGTGAAAACCATGATGGGCTCACCCTCTTTTTATATGGGCAAAACAGCAGGGGAAAACCCGTTTGATGCATTCAATTCAGATGATTCCCCGGCAGTATATTACATCAATGAATCCGGAAGGATCGGATTCAGGGGAGATGCAATAACCCTGTATAATGCCCGGGACATTATACAGGGGAAAGAGTTTTCAGCAATACTTGAAATGGAAGAGGAAGATATAATACAGCTTATAGAGGAGCATATAAGAAGGGCCGGGAAAAAAATAATTAACACTGAAAAGCTTATCATGGGCAATGGAAAAGAGATATATGTTACAACATTGTATCCCAAACGTGACGAGGTCTACCTGTTTTCCAGACTTGAAAGCTGCCCAAGCCTGTGTGATGTCTGCCACGACGGCCATTTCATATACATTATAGACCAGGAGGGAATTATACGTGACTTTATTCCTGTGCAACTGACAAAGGCTGGAAATATTGCATGGTCAGAAAAAGATGTGGAGAAAGTAAAGAGATCTGTTGCTGGAAGGAGTATTTTTGAAAATTTTCCCTTTAATCCTAAAGCCGATGCTGTTACAACTGCTACCATGACAACCAGTCTGGTGTATGAAGCCTTAAATGACGGGAAAGATATTTTCGGGCAATTCAAATATTATAAGTTCATGTGGGCGGGCTGGAAACAGGTCTGTTTTGAAAATTACTGCAATATACAACAGAAAATAGAACAGATAAAAAAGGCCAATAAAAATTTTGTTTTAGATGATGATTCTTTGCAGGCGGTGATGGCTGAAAACAATCTGCCGGGATGTCCGCTCCATGGTGTTTATGTTGTTGTGGATGGGGAGATATACTGCAGTGTTTTTGGTTCGCATCCCGAAAAATGCAATGGACATCCCTGACGACTTTGTTGAAAGGTCAAAATTTGATGGCAAAGTAAAAAGCTTCAAATTCAAGGCGTGCAAATCCTGAGGAATGAATCGTACTTACTGTACGTTGCAATGACGAGGGATGCCGCACAACGCCGAAGTTGGACTTTTTATGACGCCATCAGACCTGTTGGTTTTAGGAAGGAAATGAAGTGGGTTTTAACAGATATTTAAAGAACGGGGGATTATGAAAATGGTTTTTTCGCAAGTTGTTTTTTGCCTGTTTTTTCTGTCTTTTTTTTATACCAACTGTTTTGCTCAGGATGTTCTGGATCTTGAAGCTCTTATTCAGGAGGCACTTGCAAACAATCCTGGAATAGAATCTTTTCAGAAGAGGAAAGATGCCCTGTGGGAGCGGCCATCCCAGGTCAAAGCATGGGATGATCCCTTGATCACCTTTGGACTCAACAATGTTCCAGTGGATGATTTTGATTTTAATAAACAGGACATGACGCAGAAGACTGTTTCCATAAAGCAGAATGTGCCTTTTCCAGGAATAACATCCCTGCGTGGAAAAGCGGCTGTTGAGCAGGCAAAAAGTGCAGTAAGTGAATTTGAAGATAAAAAGATTAAAGTTGTGCGGGATGTAAAAAAAGCATACTTCGAGCTTTTTTTTGTTAATGAGTCAATAAAGATCACACTGAAAAATGAGGATCTTCTTGCAAGATTTGTTGAGCTTACCCAGATAAAATATGAGGTGGGAAAGGGCCTTCAGGAGGATATTTTGACGGCCCAGGTTGAGCTGTATAAAATGCAGGAGAAACTGATTAACCTCAGGCAGAGGCAGACAACGGTTTCAGCGGATTTAATCAGGCTGCTTAACCGTAATTCCTCTGTCAAGTTAAGCGGGGTTCCTGTAGTGAAAAAAAATACCGAGTTCGGTTATACAGATGAAGAAATTGAAAAAATGGCGCTTGCAGGCAACCCTTTGCTGGAAGCTCTTAAACATGACATTGAACGCAGTGAGGCCGAACATTTTCTGGCAAAGAAACAGTATTTCCCCCAATTTACCTTTACAGCTTCTTACGGACAGAGGGACAACCGGGTGCGCTCAAAGCCGTTTCCTGCAAGGGTTACTAATTCCAGTGACGGAACATTCAGTAATGTTGTTGTGGCGCCTCTTGCCGATGACAGGGACAGGCCGGATTTTCTCTCTTTTTTTGTGGGAGTGAATATCCCCATCTGGTTTAGAAGCAAGCAGGATAAAAAGGTTTCCGAAACCCATTACCGTATATTACAGGCAAAATCACAATATGAGAGTGTTAGAAATGATGTCTGTTTTGCAGTCAGGGACTTTGGTTCAAGAATTAAAAGGAGCAGAGAGCTCATGGATCTCTACCGGGCCAGTATTATTCCACAGGCAGAGCAGTCCCTCAGCGCTGATATGGCAGCGTATC
This sequence comes from Deltaproteobacteria bacterium, assembly GCA_024276465.1. Lineage (GTDB taxonomy): Bacteria > Desulfobacterota > WTBG01 > CAIYCZ01 > CAIRTM01 > JAJRXD01. The sequence continues at coordinate 9,412 of JAJRXD010000024.1, read as the reverse complement.
AGGTGGCAAGGATTGATTTTCTTACTCTGCTCAACAGTCAGATTACGCTTTTTAATTTTGAAATAGAGTACGAGAGGGCTGTAAGGGATTATGAAAAGGATCTGGCAGGGCTTGAAGCAGTGGTGGGTAAAAGAATTTTTTAACGAGCATGTAGGAGCACCTTTAGGTGCGATTATATCGCGTCTGAAGCCGCTCCTACAATCAATATCATAAGCAAATATTTTAAACGCAGTGTATAGATTGCTATATAACTAACTGTTTACTATTTAACCCAGAAAAGGAGATTGTTATGAAGACAATGAAAAAAGCTGTTTTAGCAGGTACAGTACTGGTTTTACTTTTTTGCTTCAGCCTGTTAACAAGGGATGTGGTAATGGCAAAAGAACAAACAACCTGTCCTGTAATGGGCGGGCAGGTAGACAAGAACATACATATGGATTATAACGGCAAGAGAGTATACTTTTGCTGTCCAAAATGTGTTAGTACATTTAAAAAAGATCCTGAAAAGTATGTAAAGAAGATGAAGAAGGAAGGGGTTGAACTTGAGAAGGCTGCTGAAAAAGCAGGCAAAGGTGCTGAGCATACTGATCATTCAGGTCATAACCATTAAGACGACTTCGTAAAAAGTCCATCTGCTGCGTTACGCTGCATCCTCAGTCATTGCAGCGTACGAACAAGTACGCCTCACTCCTTCGGATTTGCGTGCCTTGTATCGGGAACTTTTTACTTTGTCGCCTGTTTTTTGACTTTATAATTGGTTAAATCCCGCGAAGCCCCCGTTCCCTGTGGAGCTTCTCTGGAACTTTTTTGCAACTGTTTGTCCGTTTTACTTTAAGGAGAAAAGATGAACCCCCTTGCACAGAACAGATCAAAAACACGTTCATGGGTCTTTGTGTTTATTATGTTTATTATTGCATTTGCCCTGGGTTTTGCCATTAGAGGCAATGGGTCTAAAACAGAAAATGTGCAGGTGCAGGAGGACACAGGGTCGGAAGCCCAGATAAAATTCTGGACATGTTCAATGCATCCGCAAATTCAGCGGCCTGGCCCGGGCCAGTGTCCCCTTTGCGGGATGGACCTTATTCCGGTTTCCAGTGGCAGTGACGATGGAAAAGCCGGGCCTCGCGAACATAAGCTGTCTGCATATGCAATGAAACTGGCAGAGATTCGAACGGCTCCGGTTGAAAAAAAATTCGTAACCGCATAGATAAGAATGGTCGGCAAGGTGGACTATGATGAGACACGCCTCTCCTACATTACTGCATGGATTCCAGGGCGTATAGAAGAGCTTTATGTTGACTATACCGGCGTAAACGTAAAAAGGGGAGATCACATGGTTTCCCTGTACAGCCCGGAGCTTATCACAGCGCAGCAGGAGCTTCTTTTAGGCCTGAAAATGCTGAAGAGCAGTACGTCACGCATGAAGCAGAGCAACCTTATAAACGTTGATGCAACAAGAGAAAAACTGCGTCTTTGGGGGTTGACTAAAAAACAGATTAAAAGAATCGAGAAAAGCGGAGAAATCAGAGACCGTATTACCATCTATGCACCTGAGAGCGGTATTGTTGTCCATAAAAACGGCTTTGAAGGAATGTATGTTGATACAGGTACACGGATTTACACTGTTGCAGATCTTTCCCATGCCTGGATCAAACTTGACGCCTATGAATCCGATCTGATGTGGATCAGGTATGGCCAGAAGATAAAATTTACAACCAAAGCCTACCCCGGCGAAACATTCACAGGTCAAATAACCTTTATAGATCCTATTCTGAATTCAAAAACCAGGACAGTCAAGGTCCGGGTAAATGTATTGAATCTGGATGGTAAACTCAAGCCTGAAATGTTTGTCAGTGCCCGGGTCTTTCCGAAGATTGCGGCAGGAGGCAGGGTAATGGACCCTGACCTTTCAGGGAAATGGATATGCCCCATGCATCCTGAGATAGTAAAGGACGCAAAAGGCAGATGTGATATATGCGGCATGCCCCTTGTTACTGCTGAATCGCAGGGCTATGTAAGTGTTTCAGAGCTGCAAAAAGAAGCTCCCCTTGTTATTCCTGCCAGCGCACCGCTTATAACAGGTAAAAGGGCTTTAGTCTATGTTGCTCTGCCGGACAGGGAGGGAAGTTTTGAAGGCAGGGAGGTTGTCCTTGGTCCTCGGGCGGGCGACTATTATCTCGTTAAGGAGGGGCTCAGCGAGGGCGAGAAGGTTGTTGTTAACGGTAATTTCAAAATTGACAGTGCTGTTCAGATACTTGCGAAACCAAGCATGATGAGCCCTGAAGGACAGGCACCAGCAGGACATCAGCACGGGAGCAAGGCACGGTCATCAGCGCCTTCACAAAAGCCTGGGAAGGCAGAGCTCAAAGCATTTGATGATGTGCCGGATGTATTCAAGCTCAGGATTGACGGTCTTGTGGCTGCATATTTTCAGATCCATCAGGCCCTGAGCCATGATGATTTCAAGAGTGCTGTTGGCGGCGCACAATCATTCCTTGCAGCTCTTGGTGAAGTTGACATGAAAGATCTCAAAGGCAAGGCTCATATGGCATGGATGAATGAACAGAAAAAACTGGAACAGTACGCAGAAACAGTTAAGTCTGCAGGGAATATTGAAGATTTCCGGGCCCAGTTTGATGATCTGTCTGATGCTCTGTACGCAGTCACTAAAAAGTTTGGAACAGGCAGTTCCCTGTCAATTTATCGCTTTTACTGTTCAATGGCCAATGAAGGCAGGGGTGCATACTGGCTTCAGGACAAACCGGAAACAGAAAACCCGTACTATGGAAAAGCCATGCTTAAATGCGGCAGCCAGAAGGAGATTATTTCTCAGGGTATGAATGAAACAGAGCAGAAAGGCCGGACCAATGAATGAACCGCTGAAACAGCAGTTGCAGGAAAGCCCGTCCCTGCTTGATCGCCTCATCAGATTCTGTCTTGAGATGAAAGTGGTTGTGTTTCTGATGATAGGGCTTGTTGTGGGATGGGGAGTCATGGTTGCACCATTTGACTGGGATACAGGATTTCTTCCCCGCGATCCTGTGCCTGTTGACGCAATTCCCGACATTGGTGAAAACCAGCAGATAGTTTTTACAGCCTGGCAGGGCCGGTCTCCCCAGGACATAGAGGATCAGATAACATACCCCCTGACTGTTTCACTTCTTGGCGTACCCGGTATTAAAACCATACGCAGCTATTCCATGTTTGGTTTCTCAACCATATACGTAATCTTTAAGGATAAGATTGACTTTTACTGGTCCCGTTCCCGCGTGCTTGAAAAGCTTAACAGTCTGCCTGCAGGCACACTTCCTCAGGGAGTGCAGCCTGCCCTGGGACCGGATGCAACAGCTCTGGGCCAGATTTTCTGGTATACCCTTGAGGGGCTTGATGAGAAGGGGAATCCGACCGGTGGATGGGATATGCATGAACTGCGCACAATTCAGGACTGGTATGTGCGCTACGCACTCCTTTCTGCAGACGGTATAAGTGAAGTTGCATCAATAGGTGGCTATGTTCAGGAATACCAGATAGATGTTGATCCGGATGCCATGCGAGCTAATAATGTCGGGTTAGGTGAAATTATAGATGCCATACGGCAGTCAAATATTGACGTTGGTGCGCGTACCATAGAAGTAAACAAGGTGGAATATGTTATTCGTGGCCTTGGGTTTATAAAAAATCTCAGTGATGTTGAAAACAGCGTTGTTAAAGTCAATGATAATGTTCCTCTCTATATTAAGGATATTGGTGTTGTCAACCTTGGTCCTGCCCTGAGGCGCGGGGCACTTGACAAAGAAGGTGCTGAGGCGGTTGGCGGTGTTGTTGTTGTGCGTTATGGTGATAACCCGCTTGCTGCAATAAAGAATATTAAAGAGAAAATCAGGGAAATATCCCCCGGCCTGCCGAAGAAAACCCTTCCTGATGGAACTGTGAGTCAGGTTGCGATTGTGCCTTTTTATGACAGAACCGGTTTGATTAATGAAACCCTTGGAACCCTGAATACAGCCCTGAGCGAGGAAATACTGGTTACGGTAATTGTTGTGCTTGTGATGGTTATGCATCTGTGGAGCTCAGTCCTGATTTCCGCTCTGCTGCCTTTGGCAGTTCTTATGTGCTTCATAGCCATGAAAATGTTCGGCGTTGATGCAAACGTTGTGGCACTCTCAGGTATTGCCATTGCAATAGGAACCATGGTTGATATGGGAATCATCATCTGCGAGAATATTCTCAAACATCTTGACAGTGCGGACCCGGAAGAAAATCGTCTTGAGGTGATCTTCAGAGCAGCTTCTGAGGTTGGCAGTGCGGTCATTACAGCTGTTTCCACCACGATTGTGAGCTTTCTGCCGGTTTTTACCATGGAGGCTGCAGAGGGAAAACTTTTTAAGCCTCTGGCATTTACAAAAACCTTTGCACTGGTTTCCTCCGTTATTGTAGCCATGACCATTATTCCTCCAATGGCACATATTCTTTTTACAGGCAGGGTTACAGGCAAGGTGCTTCGCCGTGTTTTTTACGGTTCAATGATTTTAGGCGGTATTGTTCTGGCCTTTGTTTTAAGCTGGTGGGCAGGGATAATTCTTGTATGTTTTGGGGTTTACAATCTGTGTGAACATTTTATCCCGGAAAAAATAAAACAGTGTATGCCCTGGATTCTCACAGGAGGTTCAGTTCTTTTTGTGGGCATGGTGCTTTCCGATCACTGGATGCCGCTGGGACCTGAAGAGGGGATGATACTGAATTTTCTGTTTGTTGCCGGTCTGGTTGGAGGGCTGCTGGCATTTTTTAAGATTTTTCTCTACTTTTACAGCCCCATTCTTAAGTGGTGTCTGTCGAATAAACTTGTTTTTCTTTCTACCCCTGTTGTTATTACATTTTTAGGGATGCTTGTCTGGTTGGGTTTTGATTCCATGCTGGGATGGCTGCCTGTTCAGGTTAAAAGGATATCAGTTGTTTCTTCCTTTGCCCACACCTTCCCGGGGCTTGGCAAAGAGTTTATGCCACCTCTGGATGAAGGATCCTATCTGTACATGCCCACCACCATGCCGCATGCTTCAATCGGTGAGGTGATTGATGTTCTTAAAAAGCAGGATATGGCAATTAAGGACATTCCGGAAGTTTTTTCTGTGGTCGGCAAGCTTGGGCGAGCTGAGACCCCACTTGATCCTGCACCTATTTCAATGATTGAAACTGTGATAAACTATTACCCTGAATACATTACTGACGAGACCGGCAAGAGGCTGACTTTCCGCTTTAACCCTGACACATCTGACTATTTTCGAAACGCAGTCGGAGTGCAGCTGCCGGCTCATGATGGTAAGCCGTATAAAGTAAAGGGAACTTTTGAGCGTGATGAAAACGGTAAACTTATTCAGGATGAAGACGGCAGGCCATTTCGTCAATGGCGGCCGCCCCTTGATCCTGATCTTAATTCTGACAGGGAGTCATGGAACGGTATTAACAATCCTGATGATATATGGGATGAAATTGTTAAAGCAGGCAAAATACCAGGCACCACCTCGGCCCCCAAGCTTCAACCGATTGCTGCCCGGATTGTTATGCTTCAAAGTGGTATGCGTGCGCCCATGGGGGTAAAAATAAAGGGGCCTGATCTTGAAACAATTGAAGGTGTCGGCCCGCAGATTGAAAAGCTGTTAAAGGAAGTACCTTCAATTGAACCTGCTGCAGTGATTGCCGACCGTATTGTCGGGAAACCCTATCTTGAAATTGAGATTAACAGGAATGCCATTGCCCGTTACGGCATACGGTTAGGACAGGTACAGGAAGTAATTGAGGTTGCTATTGGTGGAAAGCGAATCACAACAACTGTTGAAGGCCGGGAGCGTTATCCGGTCAGGATTCGATATCTTCGCGAGCTCAGGGACTCCATTGAGGAATTAGGAGAAATCCTTGTTCCTGCTGCCGGCGGTGCACAGATTCCTCTGATTCAGTTAGCAGAGATAAAATATGTGCGGGGACCCCAGATTATCAAAAGTGAAGATACTTTCCTTATAGGCTATGTACTGTTTGATAAAAAACCGGGCTATGCGGAAGTAGACGTGGTCGAGCAGGCGCAGCAGTACTTAGGGAACAAGATTGCGAGCGGTGAGTTGCAGATTCCTTCGGGCGTGAGCTACATATTTGCAGGGAGCTATGAAAACCAGGTTCGGGCCCAGAAGAAACTGGCTGTGATTCTGCCTTTGGCACTTTTTGTTATTTTTATGATTCTCTATTTCCAGTTCAGATCAATAATGACAACTTCACTGGTCTTTTCAGGTATTTTAGTCTCATGGGCCGGTGGTTTTCTTATGGTATGGCTTTACAGCCAGAGCTGGTTTTTTGACTTTTCCCTGTTTGGGACAAACATGAGGGAGCTTTTTCAGGTCCATCCTATTAATCTAAGTGTTGCCATCTGGGTGGGATTTCTTGCTCTTTTTGGTATTGCCTCTGACAATGGTGTGGTTGTGGCAACATTTCTTGATCAGTCATTCGAAGAGGCAAAACCGGATTCTGTGGAGCAAATCAGGCAGGCCACAGTCGAGGCAGGAATGAGGAGGGCACGGCCATGCCTTATGACCACCGCTACAACAATACTGGCGCTTATTCCTGTTCTTACATCTACAGGAAGGGGTTCTGATATAATGGTTCCAATGGCAATACCGTCATTTGGCGGGATGCTGATAAGCGTGGTTACCATACTTATTGTTCCGGTTCTTTATTGCGCTATTGAAGAGATTAAATTAAAAGCAAAAAGGGCATAGAGATAAGGGTATATTTTATGCGTGCATACAGTCACAGTTAAAAATGTGTTATAATTATAATTAGTCTTTGTAAGGGTTATAAAACCCCTGCCTTCCCCGTTAAAGCCGGGGTTTTCGTCAGGATAATTCTGCTGTTTTTCCTCTGGTTCCGATTTTTTGGGGTGGTATTTCAATTTGAAGGGAGGTGAATGCAAATGATGATGTGGTGGATTGTATTATTATACTTATTAGGTTATATTTAGACTGAAGGGCCAGGATAAGGCTGTAGCAAAAAGTTTTCTTTTTTTGATACTCTGCATTTTCTACAGCCTTTTATCTCTCTGTTTGAAAGGAGGTGAGTGTTATGATGATGTGGTGGATTATATTATTGTTGTTAGGTATCATATAATGTGATTTGAACTGAACGGCTGTAAACCCCTGGAGTGATGATGACTGAAACGGAACATTTCTGCTGCACAGACGATCAATGCGGATTACAGGAAAAACTTGAAAGTTTGGGTGGAAAACGATATTCTCAGACTATTGTTGTGTCAAACCTGTAACGGCGTAACAAAGATAGTCATTGCGAGGCCGAAGGCCGCGGCAATCTTTTTGGCAAAAAGCACAAGATTGCTTTGCTAAGCTCGCAATGACATGCAACTTTATATTGTTGACACGACACTATTGGATTTCATCTGATTTTACAAAGATTGCAAAAGAGGTGATTCCTGTGAAGACGAAAAATCCCCCCCGGGCTGTCATAATCATGATTTTCATGATTATTATTTCCTCTAATTCGGGTTTTCCCGGAAAAGCCGGCATAGTCTACTCCTCTCCTGAGTTCTCATCAGGAGAAGGCTTTTTTACATTTCAGGTAGAAACACTGGCAAACAAACGTTCTGCTGAAAAACTGCTGAAGCAGTTAAAAAAAAAGGGTTATCCAGCATATATTGCTGAAATAAAAACCCAGCAGGGCAAGATGCTTTACAAACTCCGTATTGGGAAATACAAAACACGATCAGAAGCAAAAGATGCTTCTGTAAAATTTCAAAAAACAGAACATAAGCCATCCTTTATTGTAGCATCATCTCCTCTTCCGCAAAAAAAACATGTTACAGCAGTTCCTTCAACCCCAAAGATCGCCAAAGTCAATTCTAAAGAGCCTGCAGCTCTTAAGAATATTGATAAAGAGAGGGAAAAAGCAGAGGGTGCTGAAGAAAATAATACACGCCCGGAGAATACCTGGCCACAGGGTGAAATATTTTATACTATTCAAGTCAGCACGGAATTGCGCAAGCCCGTTGCCTGTTCACTTGTAGAGAAGCTGAAAAAAAAAGGTTATCCAGCCTATATATCTGAAAAGAAAACCCGGAAAGGCATGATGCTCTACAAGATACGCATTGGGAAGTACAAAACAAAGGCTCAGGCAAAAAAAGTATCATTGAATTATCATAATACAGAAAAAAAACCCTATTTAATAGTCAAATCAAAGGCAGATACAGTACGGCGGATTGTCATGCCAGAACAGGAGAAAGTGCCGGCTGATAAATATGTCTGGCCTGAAACTGTTTCAAAAATATTTGCTTTTCGGGGGATCAATGGAGAACTTAACCTTACTAATTCTTTTCGTAATATTCCTGAAACACTGCGCAGTAAAATAGTATATGTTTCTGTTTTCCCTGTCAGGTTTGTTTCTTCTGTCAGCAGGGACGCGAGCCTTTTTTTTGATGTTGGAGGAAAACAAAAAAAGATAAAGATTAAAGGAATTGCATTTCCCTCTGAAAGCCTGCCTGATATTGCATTGAACTACTTTGAGAAAAACCTGAAAAATGAACCCCTCCGACTGAAATACAGCCCCATGTCAACAACACAGGACGGAACAATTTTCGGCAGGCTTTATCTGAGAGATGGCACCTATGTCAATTATGAAATGGTTCGTCATGGGATTGGCCAATGCAGACTTGAAGAGTTTGCCCCTGATCAACAGGAAGAATTTAAAATGGCAGAGGAGGCAGCTAAAAAAGAAAATCTGGGCATATGGGCTGATGAGCGTTAATTCAGATGAAAAATGAATATAAAAACAATCCGATTTTAGGGCCAATTAACGCATGGATTCTTTATGTTTTATCTGGTTATATGAATTGGTTGTTTGGAGATTCAAAAACTGTTCTGTTCAAAAATCATCCAGAAACAGTTGTTGAGATTGGATCCGGGGCAGGAGCAAACATGCGCTACTTCAGAGAAGGGACTCATTTAATAGCTGTTGAACCGAACATCCACATGCATTCACATCTTAAGAAGAGTGCTGAAAAGTATGGCATTAACCTGGAAATTAAAACTCTAATTGGTGAATCCATTGATCTGCCGGATAATTCGTGCGAGTTTGTTGTAAGTACACTGGTTCTTTGTACTGTTGATGACCCGCAACAATGTATTCAACAGATTATTAGAATCTTAAAGCCTGGTGGGAAATTTGTCTTTATAGAACATGTTAGGGCAAAAGAAAGGACTGTTTTATCCATGATTCAAAACATGGTTCACGAACCCTGGCACTGGTTTTTTGAAGGCTGTCATACCAACAGGGATACTAAGAGTGAATTAAAATCTGCTGGATTTAGTGAATTAAATGTTGAACAATATAATTTGTACTCACCTTTCATACCAATAATTCC
>JAJRXD010000023.1 GCA_024276465.1 Deltaproteobacteria bacterium | reverse complement strand
GGGGGTGAGGTACTGGGTATCTGATACCGGGCTCAGAGATGGTGAAAAGTACGAGTACCTTGTCACGTTTAAAAACGCAGAGGGAAAAGAGACGGCTAAAGGGCCTGTTGTGATCAGCCTGACATGCAATGAAAAGGACAGGGAGGCAGAGGCACGGCAAAAGGAGTTGATAAAAGAATATTACCGGAAAAAGGGGATAAGTCCGGGGGCTGGTTCTGTTCCCAAAACCTCCCCCTACCAGCTTAGCAGAGAGACATATCGGGTTGATCCTGGAAATTCACCTCAAAAAGGGGAAAAAGAAGCCCGGGTAACCATGGTGGTGTTTACTGATTTTGAGTGTATCTACTGCTCCACCTGGGCCCGGACTCTTCACACCATGCTGGAAATTTTTCCCGGTCAAGTGAGAATTGTTTTTAAAAACTTTCCCCTCACATATCACAAACATTCCGAACCTGCAGCAGGGGCAGCACTTGCTGCAGGAGAGCAGGGAAAATTCTGGGAGATGCATGATATGCTCTTCAAGAATCAAAATGCCCTTGGCCTGGAGGATATACAGGGCTATGCAGAGGCAATAGGGTTAGATATGTCAAAGTTCAGAAAGTCAATGGAGAGTAAAGAGCTTAAGGATATTATTGACAGGGATAAAGCCCAGGGAGTGAGCCTGGGAGTTAAAAATATTCCCACTACATTCATAAATGGAAGAAGTTTAATGGGATCTCCCCCTGCGTCTCTCATAAAAAGTATAATAGAGGGTATTTTAAAAAGAGCCTGAGCAGAGCGATTTTTCAGGTAAAGACAGTTTGTGTAACAGCCCTTCACTCATTCAATGCTGTTACACAAACTGTTGTTTATAATAATCAAGTTTTTTTAGGATTGTTCAAATCAGGAAAAAATTAATTATTACTATAAAGGAGGTTTTAAATGAAACGAACAGTTGTATTTTTAGTAGTCATGTCATTGTATCTTTCCGAAGTATTTGCTCAGGTTTCTGTGGAGTCCCTGTACAAACAGGGCAATGATGCAAGGAGAGCCGGCAGACAGGAAGAGGCTATATCCTTATACAGGGAAGCACTTAAGAAAAAACCGGATCTTCCGATAATTCACGTTAATCTTGGGGTCGCCTATAGTAACCTTGGAAAATATAAAGAAGCAGTAGAGTGCTTTAAGAAGGCTATCAGCTTCAAACCTAATTTTGCCATTGCGTACTTCAATCTTGGGGCTGCTTACTCCAAGCTTGGCAATTATCAGGAAGAGGTAAATGCGTACAGAAACGCCATCTCCATAAACAAGGATTATGCTGATGCTTATTATAATCTGGGAATTGCCTATGGAAAACACAAGCAGTTTCAGGAAGCTGCTGATGCCTTTAAACAGGTGATCCGGATAAGCCCTAAAAATGCGGTAGCTTATGTTGATCTTTCAATTGCATATAAATGGCTTGAAGATTATGACGAGGCAGCTGAAATGTGCAGACAGGCTGTAAGTATTGACCCCGACAATGCCAGGGCTTATTATAACCTTGGTATTGCTTACCGGAAGCTTGGCAACTATCAGGAAGAGGTAAATGCCTATAAGAAAACATTAAGCATTAAGTCCAATTATCCCGGGGCCAGGTATGCTCTGGCCACAGCCTATAACAACCTGGGGGCCCTTAATAAAAAGATCGGTAAATTAAATGATGCTGTTAATGAATTTAAACAGGCGATAAAAATAAAGCCTGATTTCCCGGAAGCCCGTTATAATCTGGGTATAACGTATATTGCATTAGGGGATAAAAATTCTGCTCTTGGCCAGCAGAAAGTCCTTGAAAAAATCAGCCAGAACCTGGCTGAAATGCTGTCTCAAAAAATTTCCAAATATGAATCGGAAAACCCATAATAACACTGCCCTGAACAGGAAAGCTTCTAACGGTAGGGTTTAAGCAGTTCTAATAATTTCGGGTTGACGTGAAAGCCAAGCCTCAGTGCTTCATCACAGTGGACTATGGCTGCTTTGTATTTTGTCCTGTAATAATAAGCAACAGACAGGTTGTTATGGGCCTCGGCATAGTCGGGATTGAGGGCCAGGGCTTTTTCAAACTCTGAAATAGCTTCATCTTTTTTATTTATCCTGTCAAAAACATTGCCTAAATTATAATGGGCTTCTGCAGAATCAGGGTTGATTGACAGGGCTTTTCTGTACTCTGATACAGCCTTGTCAATGATGCCTTTTTGTGCATAAGCAGCGCCTAAGTTTGTGTGTGCCTTTGCAAGACCGGGCCTGAGGGTCAGAGCTTTTTCGAATTCTGAAATAGCTTTATCTGACAAGCCTTTTTTAATGTAGGCAGCCCCAAGGCTGTTGTGTGCTTCATAGTGGTCAGGATTAATTGTCAAAGCCTTTTTATAGTGTTCGATCCCCTCGTCAAGCCTGTCTCCCTGTGAAAGGATATTACCAAGGTTGGTATGGGCCATCCACGCATCATGGTTCTTTGAAATTGTATCACGCCAGAGGGTTTCAGGATCCTTGTATATATGCCCCTGCTTCCAGACAAGCATTCCCAGAACCGAAACAACCACGCAGTATGCTGCAAGTCCGGTATTTCTGTACATCGGGTTAAGTCCTTTAAATATCTTTGTAAATCCCCCAACACACAGTACAATCAACCCAATGCTTGCCAGGTACTGAAAATGATCAGCCACATAAGAATATCTCATGGGGTACACATCAAAAAAACCAAGTGCAGGGACAAGGGTGCCTGCAAAAAACAGAACCGCAACAAGCGGAGCCTTGCCAATGCGCCTGCGCAATAACCACAACACTATTATGACAGTTGCTGCTGTCAGTGGAAACAGATACTGCCACCAGGTTCCAGCATCAACCTGCCAGCGGGAATAGATGAAAGTGAGGTTGCCGGGCCAGAGAAGTTTGCCCGTATAAAACCACAATATGCGTCCTGCAACAAGACATCTCTCCACAAAAGAGATCGACCACTCTTCTCCAACTGCTCCCACGTGGTGTTTTTACATCCAGACCGTTATAAGACTGAAAACAATTCCTGCTAAAAAAAATGGAATCAGCAGAATTATATCACGCCAGACTATACGGTCACGTTTCCACCAGAGCAAAAGCAGTATTGCTGCCGGCATCGTGCATGTAACTGTTTTGCTGAGCAGAGAGCAGAGAAACAGCCCAAAAGCCAGAAGGTATAGCCCCCAGTCACAGCTGACAGCGGATGAAGAAACAGTATGGGCAGATGGTGCTGGATAATTATCATAAGGCTCAGCATTAAACCTGTAAAAACGCAGGTAGAGAAGGATGGAAGAAAGGAAAAAACATCCGGAAAGAAGATTTTTGCGCTCAGTGATCCATGCAACTGTCTCGACATGCACAGGATGCAGCGCAAAGACAGTTGCAGCAAGCCATGCTCCCGGAATACTCAAACGACGCAGTAAAAACCACAAAAGGATGGCATTGAGTGAGTGCAGCAACACATTTACCAGATGGTAGCCAAAAGGTTTCAGCTGCCAGAGGTGATATTCTATCCAGAAGCTGGTATGCACAAGCGGATAATACTGGGGAACAGCTCCTATCTCAAACCATATTCTTCCAAGTCCGTTAATATCCCGTAGTGTAAGGTTGTTTGTTACATAGTCATCATCATCCCAGATAAAATTATTTTGAAGAGCTGGTGCATAGGCTGTGAGGGTAAGGAATATAATAGCTGCAAATGCAACTCCGGCCCTGTGCACAGATCGTTTTTCAGCCGGGATGTTTTCACTGAGCCGGCGTTTTGATGCGTGATGATCTCTTATCACTTTTTCAGTATTATATTCCGCAACAACCTGTCTGATGAGATGGGGCTTAAGCCCTGTCTGACGGGAAACCTCTTCAACAGAGAGCTTTTTATAGTTTCTTTTTATGAATTTCCTTTTTTTGTTTGATATTTCAGGCATTTTAATCGGAATAGATTCATGTGGAATTTTTATTTTTGTTCCATAGCGATTAATAGCATAAAACAGACAATAGATAAAGATAGAAGAAAGCAGATGTTTTACAGTTTTGAAAAACTTCAGGTGAAAAACAGGAGAGATGCCTAACGATAGGGTTCAAGCAGTTTTAATAACTTCGGGGTGACCCTGTAGCCAAGGTTTAATGCCATGTCACAGTGCACTATTGCAGATTTATAATCACCCTTGTAGTAATAAGTAAGTGCAAGATTAAAGTGAGTATCAGCAAGATTAGGTTCGATTGTCAGGGCTATCTTTGATTCAGCAATAGAATCATCCAGTCTGCCTTTTTTGCCATAAACAATGGCAAGATTTGAATGCGTTTCAGCATTATCAGGATCTATGGTCAGTGCAGCTCTGTATCTGGAGATGGCTTCGTCCAGCATTCCCCGGGATTCAAAAGCAACCCCAAGGTTGGACAGTGTTTCAACAGAGTCTGGTTTGAGTTCAAGTGCACGATTGTATTCAGCTATAGCAGTATCCATCATGCCTTTATTGAAAAAAGCAACCCCAAGATCATTATGTGCCTTTGCATAACCCGGCCAGATGGCAAGAGCTTTTCTGAATTCAGAGATGGCTTCATTTAACATCCCTTTTTTAATATAAGAATTTCCAAGGCCATTGTATGCCTTTGGAAAGAGAGGCCTGATAACAAGGGCTTTTCTGAATTCAGAAATAGCTTCATCTACCATTCCCTTTTTGCCATAAGCTGATCCAAGGCCGTAATGTGAGGTTGAACTGCTGTTTGGAAAAGGAAAAGCATTTAAAGCATGACTCCATAAGGTTTCCGAATTGTGCCAGACTTTTATCTGTTTATTAGTTAATTGTACCAGATATAATAACATACAAAGGAGTAGAAGGATTATCCCTGCAAGCAGGCCCCGGTGTTTTCCCAAAACACATTTCCGGAAAGCAAGTGAAATCCCGATTCCTGTCAACAAAAAAATACTAATACTCGGGAGGTATGTGTATCGATCTGCTGCTGCCTGATCACCCACCTGAATTATTCCTATTACCGGAAGCAGGGTTATAAGATAATAGAACCAGACAATGGGCAGTAGATGTTTTCCACGTTTTAATAGCCATAAACATAACCCTGTAACAGATAAAACAAGAAGTGCAGATGAAACATATTGAAAATCCAACCAGAGGTTATGCCTGGGATAAGGATACAAAGCGACCAGCTTAAAAGGTGCTGTTATCTTTAGCAGGTAGAACACTAAAGACCGGGAGGCATTAAGCAGGCGGGAATCAAGGGGAAAAAGGTTTAAGGTCCCAATAGCCCCCCCAGAGTTTTGAGCAAAGATGGTGATAATGCCGGAGCCTGTGCTGAAGAAAAAAAAGGGAAATTTTTCCAGTATAACGGTAAGCTGTTTGCGGGATTTTCCGGCAGACAGACTTATGCGTTTAAGGGGATAGATATCAATAAGAAGTAATGTTACTGGCAGGGTTACTGACATTGGTTTTGACATCAGGGAAAGAATGAACATCAGAAGACATGTGCCGTACAGCATCTGCCTGTGGCCTGCAACGCCGGAGGAGGTATAATAAAGATACGATAAAACAGATGAAAGGAAAAAAAACCCGCAAAGCAGATCCTTTCTCTCTGCTACCCATGCCACAGACTCAACATGAAGAGGATGAAGAGCAAAAAGTATGGCTGTTATACCTGCCACTGTCAAAGCATGTGTTGTGATTGAAAAAGCTTTTCCTGTCCCTGAAGAATTTATATCTGATTTTTTGGCTTTTAAAATGAGTTTTACAGTCAGAAGAAACACGAGGATGGAATTGAGTCCGTGTATTATAATATTGGTCAGGTGATGACCGAAAGGATCAAGTCCCCAGATGGCATAGTCTATGGCATGACTTAACCAGGTCAAAGGGTGCCAGTTTGCAGCATTAAAAGATGTTAACATTTTACAGACAGAGTCCAGGCCTAATGAACGAATAAGAGTATTGTTGGAAATATAGTATATATCATCCCATACGAATCCGTTTTTAAGAGCTGGCAGGTAGGTGACAAAGGTAAGCAAAAACAGAACAGCTGCCCCTGCTGATAACAGGAGCAAAGACTGGTTTGATGGTGAAATATTGTTAGTTGAAATGTCAGAAATTTTTCGTGCGGCTTTAACTTTAACAATGTTTTTTTCAGCAACTGACCTGATAACGTGGGGCTTAAGTCCTGTCTGACGGGAAAGCTCTTCAAGAGAGAGATTGTTATAATTTCTTTTTATGAATTTTTTTTTCTTGTTTGATATTTCAGACATTTTAACATGTATAGCAGATAACCAATAATCAATTTGCCAGAAAAACAAAACCGCTTCATGCAGTTTCCCTGCTTTTGGAAATCAGTATTATTATATATTTTTTAGCACAAACAAAACAGGAGATAAAGACAAAAGGAACAGGGGAAACCTCCGATACAAAATTCGGGCCAACAAAAAAGCCCATCAAAAAAATTCATTAATGACGGGCTCTTTTGTTTTAATTTAACAGCCTGTTATAACGTACTGCATGGTGCAATACATGGATCGCAGGTTGTTCTGCTGTAATGAATTTTCATTAACAGCAGGTCAAAAATATCAACCTTGTTGACTGAGGTTCCGGTAGTGTCAATGTCAGCCTGGCAACAAAAGGTTGCATTGTCTGCGGCACAATCATTTCTGCCATATTCATTTTTCATTGTTAGCAGGTCAAAAATATCAACTTTCCTGTCACAGTCCAGGTCAGGAGGACAGATAAACGCTTCCTGCATCCCGGTTATGCTGTCGTCCAGCAGCCTTTCAATGTAGCCCGGGTTATGAATACCAAAGCTTCTGTCATGAAGAACCAGTTTGTAGTCCAGGTACGCATTTTCATATGCCCGGAGTTCAGAGTCATTGATGAAAGGAAGCGAACCACCTTTATGACATTTAGCGCATTTGCCTGGTTGGAACGGCGGAAAAAAATCGTGATTGTCTGCTTTCAACATGTTTCCAAGCTGGTTAAGCTTGTTTTTAATCCTTGTCCTGACACCGTTTCTGTCAAATGTAGTAAGACCTGGATGACATCCCTGACAGACAACAATATTCAGAAGGTCATCACCTGTTCCCGGATCTCCGTCCGGTCCCACATCGCGCATTCTCATGGTATGGCCACCTACCTTTCGTACACCAGAGGCATCTGTATCGGTAATATCCTGTGCCATGTGGCATGTGGCGCAGTCTTTTACCTGGGTATGAGGGTTGCCTGTTAAAGTCTGATTATCATAGGCGCCCTGGTACTGGGAATAATCATTCCAGTGATAGGCATTCCCGATTTCATCGCCTGTTGCTGTATAGGTTGCATTTTGCCACTTTTTCTCGTGACAGGTCTGACATGGGTATCCAGTGTCATTCCAGGTTCTAAGTCCCACAGGGTTTGTCTCATCATGGGGGTCATGACACATGTCACAGCTGACGTTGGGTGTGTCTTCAGGGATATATGCTGGTGGACTTGCTACAGAATAAGAAAACCACTTAAAAGGTGTGGGTGATTCCACAGCACCTATGTAACCATCAGAGTAGTGACATTTGTAACAGTTAGAGAGCAGCCCATAACTGGTATCACTTGCGATTTCTGCATGCCCGAAAGCTGTAGGATCAGAATGCCTTGATTTTTGCCACTGGGCAAACTGTGTATGGCACTGCCCGCAGTTTCCCGGCCAGTGTGTAGGAGGAGGCATGTACCCCCCTCCTCCCTGATGATTATTACCAGGGCCGTGGCATGCCTGGCAGTCAACCCCTGCAAGAGTGTAGTGTTTAGTATTTATGAAAGTTGGCTGAATGGTGCTGTGGCAGGAGTTGGCACAAGTATTGTTCGGGCCCCCGGTAGTGGCAAGACTATCAACATATATTGTTATGTCTTTGCTGTCTCCTGCAAGTCCATAGTCGCCTGTAACCTGCAGGGTTGCAATAAACTCATCCCCTGCTGCGGCAGTGGGTGGTACTTGAAAATTTACGTTCTGGGTTGAAGTTGAACTTAACAGATATGTTTTGTCAGTTCCTAATTTATCTCTCAGGCTCCAGGCAAAACTAAATTCAGACTGGCCCCAGTCCCCGTTTTTGTTTCCATAGATATCAAACAGCCCGTGGATTGCATTATTCCACTCAAAGGCCTGAGTATTGAACATTTCAGGAGAGTTGAGGTTGAAGTCTCTTCCCCAGCCTCTTAAATAAACTTCTTCACCAGGTTGAACCCTGGCTGTTCCACTTGAGTTAGGATAAACCTGATTATCATAGATCAGAGGAAGGACAGACGGGCCTGGAATAACCGAAGGATGTGCTTCGGTTGCAAAATTAGTCATTATAAACATGCCAACATCCAGACTGGCAACCCCGTTCAGATCTGTCATGGCATAGGCTACAGTATAAATACCGGGAAGGGAGGGAGTCATTGCACCAGTTTCCTCAATAGGAGCCTCTGCTCCCGGAGGCATGTCTGTAACTGCCATGTATTTGTTAAGATAGTTGTCATTTCCCGGCCATGGAACAACATCGAAAGTAGCTGTACGGCCGTAATAATTTCTTACGTTGTTAACGTAAAACGATAAAACAGTTGTGCCTGGTGTAAGAGTAACATTCTTAATTACCACTTCATCTGTTCCCACAGTAAAAGTAACAGGGCTTGAAGTATAATAATTATGAGCAAGTACACGTATTATGTAGTCGCCAGCAGCGACTGCCGGAAAAAGATAATTTCCGCCTGTGTCGGTAAGAGTTGAGTTAACAAATTCATCCTCCGGTACTTCGCCATACATGGCCTGCAAAATGGGAGGCCTGAGCAACACTACCATTGCATTTCCGATGCCGGTACTGTTATGAGTTATCTGTCCCTGAATAGTGGATTTTTTAACCAGGGGGATTGATACAATGGCAGTCTGCCCTGTTTCAACCCAGATGAATCCTGTTCTGCCCTGTCCATATGTGCCTTCAACATAACCGTCAAGTGTAACCTCAACACTATAGTTTCTGTAGGGAATAATATTAGTAAATGTTAGAGTACCATTGTCATCTGTTGTGCCGGAATATTTCCCCGGGTTCATTTCAACTAAGGCGCCTGATAACAGGATCGAGCTATTATCATAATCTTTTACAGTTACCTGAACGTTTCCAGGGGAGTAAGAGTAGGAAACAGAAAGGAATGAAAAACAAAAAACGGTCATAATCGAAAATATTATAAACTTCTTTTTGGCCATGGTTAATCCTCCTTATGAATTTTATTGTTTACCTGGAGAATAATACAATATTAAAAACAATTTGTCAAGTAAAAACAGCTATTTCTTTGTATTATGTAGTTATTTTACGCAATTATATTTAAACAGTAGTTGCATAGAGTTAAGGAAGTATAAAATTAACAAGATATTATCCTCTTGATATGTGTCAATAGAAATATAATATATTGTTATTTAAATATAAAAGCAGCATGTTTTAAAACATTAAAAAGTCTGAAGCTTTAACAAAATTAAATTTTTTATTGTGATCTGCCCCCCAGGTTAAAATCAAAAAAAGCTTTAACAAAGGGAATTACAGAATTACATGGTAAACAGCAGGCATCCAATGTCCTGGGGATCGTTGAGATGGCTTGAATTTAAATTGTGCAAACCCTGTTTATGATTTTATTTCTTGACAAAAAATATCATATAAATATAATTTAGTGTTAGTTGTGTCAAAAATACAACAGATAGAAAACCAAACTATAAGAAAAAAGCAATTCACTTTCAAGAAGTTCAAGTATAATTGTTCTATTATCTATTATAAAGTAAAGTAAATTCAAAGAAAGGTTTGTAAATGAAAAAAGCATCATGTTTTTCAATTTTTTTGGGGGCAGCAATATTAATTATTTTCAGTTCCTCTTTTGCCGGTGGCCCCCCCAGTTTATTCTTTGATTGTAATGGTGATGGGATTTCCGATACAGTGTGCAATCTGGACCCGGATAATGGAAACAGGGGATTAGTTGAAATCTGGCTGGGCGACTGGGATAAAAGCGCGTTTGCAGATGAGAAGCTTTTTGGGATTAAAATGTTTTTCTATTATGATGAGAAACAGGTTCAACTAAATGAGTCAAACAGTTTTGCTAATGACACCGAACATGGTGGACCATTAGATCCTGAATTCTGCCGTATTCTGCCTGTGGGGAAAAAAACTCAGATAGATATTGCAGCCTTTAACTGTGCACCTGTTTCAGATAAAATTTTATTGTATACCCTTGAGCTGGAAAGTATAAGTGGAGGTGGAAGTGATATTGCGGCAAGGCTGGAGTTCAACGGAAGAGAAACCGGCGGGGTGGTGGTACCCGGAGGTGATTCCTGTTCAGCCCCTCATCCTGAAGGTGGTGGTGATGCTGCAGCACGGGTGGTTTTCTCTACACCGTCCAAAGGCATATTCGGGAAAATCAAGGGTTTCTTTAAGGGTCTGTGGAAATAGGCATTTAAATAAATTTGCCTGTAATGTTGATATTTGCAGGATCTGAAGCTGATGAAGCTGGCAAAAGTTTAATAGTTTTTTACGGGTTTAGTTCTCAGCAGTCAGCTGCGCTGGTCATTGCCGATAAAGAGGGAATCCAAAGAAAAGAAAGAGCGTAAACAGCAATCATGGGCCGTATTTTTATAAATGGGAATGCCGGATCAAGTTCTGCATGACATTAGACCCTGCTGTCTGCTGTGGGAAAGTTCATAATAAAATCCTGTAACTGTTCATTTAAAGCCACCTCCTTCCCTGCTGAAGCAACAAGATTTTCAATGGGCATTGGATTATCTGTTTTGCCGCATACCATTATTGTCTGCTTCCCCCCCAAAAAAACAACAAACAGCATGTATTGTATTGATCCCATGTTTTTGATATACCTGAACTGAACGGTTTTTCATATGCAGAGGTCAACTCAACAGTTTTTTACTCATTCCCGTCCTGACATCTGCCGGGACACTGAGGTTGTCTTTACATGTTACAACCTTTGCGGTTACTGCCTCTCGTCAGATGGCTGCTGTAATATCTGGTTTAAACATGAAACATGAAACAATGTGGAGATTTCATGAATACCGGGAGAAAACACTCGGAGTTTAAAAGAATAAAACAACAGGTCAGCATATTCAATGAGATAGGGAAAACCCTTACATCCTCATTAACTATCAATGAAGTTTTAGAAAAAATTTTCTATAAAGTTGCAGAGTTTTTTAATCCTGAGAACTGGTCACTTCTTCTTGTTGATAAAGAGAAAAACGAACTCTACTTTAAGATTGTAGTTGGCAAGGCAGCTGATGAGATAAAGAATGTTCGTTTAAAAGTTGGAGAAGGGGTTGCAGGCTGGGTGGCTGAAACCGGAAAACCTCTTTTTGTCCCCAGCGTTAAAGAGGAACCCCGTTTCACAAAAAAAATTGACAACTTAACCCGGTTTTCAACTGAATCTATTATCTGTATTCCATTAAAAATAAGAAACAAGGTGCTGGGTGTTATTGAGCTGATCAACAAAAGGGACATATCCATGTTGAACCAGTACGATTTGGAGATATTAACTACAGTTGCCGAGTATGCTGCTATTGCCCTGGAAAATGCCAATAATTATGAGCAGGTTCAAAAACTTACAATTACTGATGACATTACAGGACTGTATAACTCCAGGCATTTGCACAAAATCCTGCAAGTTGAGATAGACCGTTCAAAAAATAAACGCAACGGGTTTTCCATTATTTTCTTAGACCTGGATTCCTTTAAGTCGGTAAATGACACCCATGGTCATCTTCTGGGCAGCAGGCTGCTGGGCAGGGTTGGAAGACTTATTTTTAATAATCTTGAAGCTGGTTACTGTGCTTCCCGTTACGGGGGAGATGAGTTTGTTGTCATACTTCCGGATACCAGCAAGAACAGGGCTTTGAATTTTTGCAGAAAGTTGCAAAACAGATTAAACAGCGAAAAATTTTTCTCTGAGGAAGGATTAGATATACACTTAACAGCAAGTTTTGGAATAGCAACATTTCCTGATGATGCAGACACAAAGGATAAAATTTTAAAAATTGCCGATGAGAGAATGTACATGATAAAGGACAGACAAAAAAATGACATCTCTTTTACCTGATGTTCAGAACCCTTTGTTAAACGGCTTAAATCCGGAAGCAGTCATAAGTGAATTTGAAGAGATCCTGGACTGGCGCATGCTGTTTGGCAATGCCAATCCTGTTGTGATTGAGATTGGATGCGGTAAGGGCAGATTCATAATCCAGAGCGCTCAGCAAAACCCTGACACGAATTTTTTCGGCATTGAAAAGTCCGGTAAATATTACCGTATCCTGAAACACAGGGTCGCAAAATCAGGAACAACCAACATCAGGCTTTTCTGGGGGGAAGCAGCATATTTCATGGAAAAGCATATACCTGCCGGTTCTGTGCAGGCTTTTCATATCTATTTCCCTGATCCATGGCCTAAAAAGCGTCACAACAAGCGCAGACTTGTAAATACTCAATTTATTGAAAGCGTAAAATCATCTCTGGTTTTAAATGGAAGAGTTTTTTTTGCTACGGATTTTGAAGATTATTTTAAGTATATAATTGCAGCAGCAGGAGCATGTAACTGCCTTGAAGAGATCCATTGCAATGTTATTTCGCCTTCTGAGACAGATCCGGAAAAAGCTGCCACAAATTACGAGAGAAAATACCTGCTGCAGGGCAGGAAAATATACAAAGCAGGATACAGGAAGAGGTGATCTGCAGTTCAGGAGAAAATAAAACAGTGAATCACAGGAACCGTCCTGTTGTAATTTCAGCCAGCAGAAGAACAGACCTTGTGAGCTGTTACCCGGATTATCTGACTGAGAAGCTTAAGGAATATCCTCCTGGAAAGGTGCATACTGTTGTTATATGGACAAAAAATCCAGGCAACATGATTAAACCCGGCCCTCTCAGAGATGCTCTTTCAAAGTACCCGCAACTTTATATCCACTTAACCATAACAGGGCTTGGAAAAAGTTTTCTGGAACCTAATATTCCTGCCTGGGCAGGGATTGTTAAGATGGTGCCTGATCTTCTTGAAATTGTTAAAGCTCCTGAAAGGATAACATGGAGATTTGACCCTGTTGTTTTTGCAGAAGCAGGAGGAATGAAACTGTCTAATTTTAATCTTTTTCCTGAAATCGCTGAAAGAGTTACACAATATGGAATAGCGTCGTGCCGAACAAGCTGGGTAGAGCCTTACAGGAAAGTAACCAGGCGGATGGATAAAAAGGGGATCAGGCTGATACCACAAAGCCTTGATGAAAGGCTTGAGCAGGCAAAAATCCTTGAGCTTGCAGCCGGCAAAACAGGAATCAGGATGTACTACTGCTCAGTGGATGGGTTTCAGCAGTCAGGCTGCATTGATGGTAAACTGTACAGCACCCTGCACCCTGAAGGCCTGTCATGCTCTCTGAAAAAGGCAAAAGGGCAGAGAAAGCTGTGCGGATGTACTGAAAGTTTTGATATCGGGTGGTACAGCCTGAAATGCCGCAACAGCTGCCTGTACTGCTATGCAGAGCCCTTTCTGGAATGAAGAATTAATTTATCCCTAAACTGAGCGATTTTTCATATTGTAGAGGTTACAGCAACAGCTTTTCACTCATTCTCGGCAGATATCCCTGTCTGCCTGCGAGGTAAGCATTACGCTTCACCCTCCAGGTGAAACTTAAGTAATGCTTAAATCCGTTCAAAGTTATTGCTGTGACTGTGCTTTGCAAAAAGTATATATTGAGAATCGCTCAATTTAGGTTATCATAAATTATACATGATTTTGCCCCTCAACAGATCAGTTTTCCGGTTAAAATGATTAAAAATATAAACAGAACAGGGGGAAAGTTGTGATTTTACATTTTATCTGCTTTTTGGCAGGGATAACATGTAATAATAACATTTTTTTATTGACATTTAACAATTTATCGGTTTATATAATTATATTCCCAATTATTAATTTTAATTGCCAGTAAAAGCCACACCCCGGGAGACCGGGGGCCGGAAAGTCACGGGTCTCAGAATTTGAGAAAGCCGAACTGCCTGATTGAAGCTTTTCAGACACTTCGGCTTTTTTATTATATTTTTTTTTAGAACCACATAAAACTTATTAACCATCATGGAAAGGAGAACAAAGATGAAACACTGGAAAAAAAGCATGATTATGGCAGTAGTTTCCATAGTGTTTTTGCTTGGCTGTTGTTCTGCAGCACTGGCTGCCCAGTGCATTGCTCCGGACAATGGCGCAGGCACAGTCGATCTTCCTGCACCCTGCCCCTACACTGCTCCTGACGGGCCCATGTATATAATTGATGGTCTGCCTCCTGGCACGACAATAGAGATTGATCCTGTTTTTGAAAACTTTACCTGCAACCCTGCTAACGGGCTTTGCTCGATCGTACATCCGCCAGGTGACTGTGAAAATCCCGGAGGTGCTCTTGGGGGTGATGTTCAATGCTTTGACGGGATGCTTACACTTACCATGACAGGTACGGGTACTCTTGCGGGCTTCAACAGGACACTCCTTGTGCCGGCGTTTTCTGAGATTCATTCTGCCCCCCGCACACCGGGTGATTCGCAACAGACGTTTGAGACTGACATGTTCCTGCTCCAGGGAGAAATTTTCGGTGATCCTGATTTCTGTACGTTCAGGATAAGGGGAGGATCAGCACCGGGACAAATTATCCTGACTGAGAACCCCCCAGGTGGTGATCATTTTAATGTTGACAGTTTTTTTGACATCGGCTATCAGATCGAGTTTGTGGGATGTCCTGGTTCTGTGCTTGAAGGATTTGGAGGTACCACAACTCAAATAGTCCGCTGGCAGCAGGGTGAGCCAAATCAATGCAAGGCTGACCTTGACTGCGCAGAATTTCAAAAAGTTAACATTTTTGACCTGCTGAGAATGAAAATGGGCTACAACAACACCGGATGTGATGCCCTTGATCCATTAAACTGCTGCGCGGCTGACATTGACACTACTGGAGCTTCAGCAGGAAGGGTTGATATTTTTGATCTGCTATTAATGAGAAATGAATATAATCATACGTGTGCACCGTGCCAGCCGGCGTGTGCATGTATAGCTGCTGACAATGGTGCAGGCACAGTTGATCTGCCAGCACCCTGTCCATACATTGCTCCTGACGACGTGATGTATATAATCGACGGACTGCCTCCGGACACGACAATAGAGATTGAACCTGTTTTTGAAAACTTTACCTGCAACCCTGTTAACGGACTTTGTTCCATCGTACATCCGCCAGGCGATTGTGAAAACCCTGGAGGTGCTCTTGGGGGTGATGTTCAATGCTTTGACGGGATGCTTACACTTACCATGACCGGCACGGGTGCTCTTGCGGGTTTCAACAGAACACTCTTTGTGCCGGCATTTTCTGAGATTCATTCTGCCCCCCGTACACCGGGTGATTCGCAACAGACGTTTGAGACTGACATGTTCCTGCTCCAGGGAGAAATTTTCGGTGATCCTGATTTCTGTACGTTCAGGATAAGAGGCGGGACATTACCTGGTCTGCCAGGCCCGGGGCAAACCACTCTGAAAAGGGTGTCAAGCGGTGACTTTGCTGTTGACAGTTTTTTTGACATTACCTATCAGATCGAGTTTGTGGGATGTCCAGGTTCTGTGCTTGAAGGATTTGCAGGTACCACAACCGCAACCATTCGGTGGGACCAGGTTTTTGCAGGCCCTTGAATTTATGTAAACAGGACAGATTACCATCCATTGTGGTGGTAATCTGTCTGTATTAAAGGAGGGCTGACATGACAAAAATTAAAAAGCACAAAACAGAAAAATTTGGCCGCAGATCATTCATGAAACTGGCTGGATTGTCAACGGTTGGTCTCAGTATGGGTTTTCCTGTTCGATCAAGATGGGCCTTTGCAAAAGCACAGGACGCAGTTTCAAAGTCAGCTGCCAGGTGGAAAAAGAGGGATGATGGATATGAATATTTTGTCCAGGATAATATTAAAACAGAGTGGCTTGATGATGGTTATATTCTGGGGAAGATGGATAATAAATGGTGGGTATATCCCACGGCAGAGACTGAGGAGGAATTTCAGACCTGGTGGCTGGAAGAAAAGCTCTATTATTATGATGAGCTTGAGGCAGCTATTAAAGAGGACAGAGGCTTTAACCTGCCAAACGGAGGACACCACCATCCAATGCTTGCCACATATGGTAACAAGCACTCAAACAGAGGGGACAGCTCTTTTCATCTTAACGTAACACCCAAAGGGTACACTCTTCTGCCAAAGGCCCGGTATATTCGTCAAATTATTGACGAGGTAAATGAACTTTATGAAACAGCGACAGACATTCCAGGTGATATTTTTGATTACCGGAGACAAAAATACAGGCAAAAAGAGATCTGGGACAGGGGGAAGTTTGGAACCCTTGAAGTTTATACCGGGCACCCTGTGGATGATGAGGATCCAATGAAACTCAGTTTCAAAGAGACCCATACCTTTCAGAATGTGATGGTAAATC
>JAJRXD010000022.1 GCA_024276465.1 Deltaproteobacteria bacterium | reverse complement strand
TCTTCAGGTCATCAATTGCCAAAGCTATGAGTTCAAAGCCGTTCAAGCAAATACGCTCCCGAACGGTGGAGAATATAGATGAATGTGATACCGGTGACTTCAGGCATATCTGCGGATCACCATGCCCTGCGGAGATGTATGCCCGGGGCAACATTAATAAGAAGGCTGTTTTCTGTGAGTTCTACAAGGATATCATTGTACATGCATTTAAAATGATAGCCGAGGATAATGTAAAGCACCTCCTGCGTAACGACGCACTGGACCAGATGGTGTATGAGTATCAGTATTGAAAGAAGCGGAGTCCGGGGATTTTATTGTCATTATTAAAGGGAGATAGCAGGAGCAGTCTGCCTGCTTCTATGGGATGTCTGAATTCTTTTTTTATCCGATTACCCATTGTTATGCCTATAAGTTTAATTTATAATATAATAAGCTTTTCTTTGTTGATTCTTTGTTTGGTTTTGTTAACATATATAAGAGATTCTTTAATAGGTGAACGTCGGCTCCATGCCGTGTGTTCAAGCAATTGAACCTAGCCTGCTAAAGAATCTTTTATTTTTTGTGCAGTCAATACATTTCTTTTGTCGTAATAAACCCCGTAATCTTTATCTCGTTTATCATCAAGATCGATAATCCTGACATATTTATCGAGCAAGTAATTGAAGTACCTGTCTTCATGTCTTTCATAAAGTCGCTGAACGGCCCAAAGGAGATAGTCTATTACCTGAAGACAAGGATCATTTGTTGGATAATTTGAAATCACATGATTGGAGGACTCTACTTTTCTCCCTGAAGATTTTTCAAAATTGGCAATAGCTTTTTCAAGCTCTTTTCTCAGCGACTTGGTTCTTTTGCTCTTGCCTCTTTGCGAGAAAGTGATATGGTTTGCTTTTGCACTATGCAGCCTGTCTTTAAAAAGTCTCTTTACACAGGAATCATATATTTTATTTTCGTTATATTTCCATCCGGGAGCCAGACTGTTTTGATGCTTAACATAATTGACAAGTGCGGTCTTTCGTCTGACAATGCAGTATGTCTTTACCTCAAAAGTCTTTATCAACTTGTAAACAGCCATTCTGACTTCATGGCAATCATCTTTGGCATGAAAGGCTTTGCTGCTTTTACCTTTCACGGACGGTATAGATTGCAAATATGAATCTGTGCACATCTCTTCCCGTAAGGCTTCTATCTTTTTTCTGACATCATGAGGATGAATAATATGTATGGCGCCAAGTATGAAAGTATTTGAACATCCCTCGCTGCCGACAATAACCCTGCCTTTTCTATTAAAAAGCGTCAAGTCTCCGGCTTCATCAACAAAATAGTGTCTTTTTTCTTCTTTCATGGCATAACCAAATTTCTTTCGGTAAAACTATTTTTTACCATAGACAGCATGGAAGTGGGGAGGGTTATGTTCTCTAAAATATATGTAGATAATAATTCCGTAAAACCTGCTTATCTCAGGCATGTGTCACTTTTTTTGATATGGTGTCTGCGCCGGTTATCTCAGCATAAAGAGAATCAGGGCAAAGATCGATACCCCCCGGCCATGCAATCGTGCGGGTTTTGGGGTCAATAAAGACAGACCGGAAGATTTTTGGGTCTTTCCACACAGAAAAAACTCCTTTGCCTGCCACATCAGAAAGGTCAACTATGCCTTCTGTCCCATCTGAAAAATTAAGCCATACTTTAAAGTTCTCCAGTGGCTTAACTTTAACAATACGATACATGCCATTCCTCCGGTTAATTTCATTTTAACACAAAAATATTTTCTTGTCTTCGCAATGAAGCGTTCAAATTCTTTAATAAAAGCAGATGGATAGAAAGTCGAGGAACTCTGATATTGAAAACTTTGATATAATATCATCTCCTGCAAAATGAATAAAATTTACATCATAGGAATAGGCTTCAGGCCGCTTGAAAAGAGTGCGAGCGGTCATGTGTGTACATCGGATGTGGTGCTCGCAAACGACCGGCTTGTGGATGTTTTTAAGGGGTATGCTGAATACGGCATTGTAAGGGATAAAATTACGGTCCATGCCGGTGTGTCTGAGATGCTTGATTATATGGACGCGCATTACCGGTCGGAAAAGATCGCCCTCCTTGCGGCAGGCGATCCCATGTTCTTTGGCATCGGACGACTGGTGATCGAGAAATTCGGGAAGGAAGCCGCAGAGGTCTATCCTGACCTTTCGAGTGTCCAGGTCGCTTTTTCCCGGATACGGGAGACGTCTAATAATGCCCTGTTCATAAGTCTTCACGGCGGACCTGATCCTGAGCACCGGAGAAAACCTGAATATGAACCGGATGAATTGCCCATGCT